>NZ_JBFAZW010000021.1:0-121771 GCF_040682015.1 Dactylosporangium sp. NPDC051485 | reverse complement strand
CGGCGGTGGCGGGCCTGGCGCTCGCCGGCGGGCTGGCCCCGGTCGCCGCCGCCCGCCTGCTCAAGTCGGTCCTGGATACCCTGGTCGGCGCGGGCCACCGGCCGGCGACGCTGGTCCTGCTCGCCCTGGGGCTGGCCGGTGCGGGCGCGGTCACCGCGTTCCTGCCCCCGTTGAACAGCTACGTCATCGCCGAGCTGCAGCGGCGCACCGCCCGCCGGGCCGCCGACGAGCTCTTCGCCGCGGTCAACGGGCTGGCCGGGCTGGCCCACTTCGAGGACCCGGCCTTCCTCAACCGGCTGCAGATCGCCCACAACGCGGCCCGGGTCGCCCCCGGCAGCGTGGTCACCACCGGCCTGGACACGCTGCGCGGGCTGGTCGCCGCGGCCGGGTTCCTGGCCACCACCGCCGCGCTCGACTGGCGCCTGGCCGCGCTGGTGGCGCTCGCCGCGCTGCCGGCCCTCGGCGCGGAGCTCGGGCTGTCCCGGCGCCGGGCGGGGATGATCTGGGACCTCGGCCCGCACGAGCGGCGGGAGTACTTCTACGGCGGCCTCCTCGCCGACGTCCGCGCGGCCAAGGAGGTCCGCCTCTTCGGCGCCGGCGACGAGCTGCGCCGCCGCATGCTCGGCTCGCGGGCCCGCACCGACGCCGCCAACCGCGGCCTGGACCGGCGCATCCTGGCCACCCACGGCGGGCTGACGCTGCTGGGCACCGTGGTCAACGCGGTGGGCGTGGTGATCGCGATCGGCCTGGCCGGGGCCGGGTCAATCTCCGTCGGCGACGTCTCGCTGGCCCTCGCCGCCCTGGCCGGGGTGCAGGGCGCGCTCGCCGGGGTGGCGATGGCCGCCGCCCAGGTCCACCACCAGCTGCTCATGTGGGGGCACTACCGCGCCGTGCTAGCCACCCCGCCCGACCTGGCCGCCGCGCCGTCCCCGGCCGGTGAGCTGCCGGCGCTGCGGCACGGCATCGAGCTGCGCGACGTGTGGTTCCGCTACGCCGAGGACCAGCCGTGGATCCTCGCCGGCGTCGACCTGTTCATCCCGGCCGGGCACACGATCGCGCTGGTCGGGCCGAACGGCGCCGGCAAGAGCACGCTGGTGAAGCTGCTGTGCCGCTTCTACGACCCGACCCGCGGCGCGATCAGCTGGGACGGCGTCGACCTGCGCGACGTGCCGGTAGAGGCGTTGCGGGCCCGGCTGGCCGCCACCTTCCAGGACTTCATGTGCTACGACTTCACCGCGGCCGACAACATTGGCATCGCCGACCCGGGCCGGCTGGCCGACCGCCCGGGGATCACCGCCGCGGCCGGGCGCGCCGGGGCGCACAACAAGCTGGCCGCCCTGCCGCGCGGCTACGACACGATGCTCTCGCGCGTGTTCACCCAGGACGACGGCGACGCCGAGGACGGCGTCAACCTCTCCGGCGGGCAGTGGCAGCGGGTCGCGCTGGCCCGGGCGTTCCTGCGCGAGGGGCGTGACCTGCTCATCCTCGACGAGCCCTCGTCCGGGCTGGACCCCGACGCGGAGCACGAGATCCACCAGCGGCTGCGGGAGTACCGCGCCGGCCGCACCAGCATCCTCATCTCGCACCGGCTCGGCGCGGTCCGCGACGCCGACCGGATCGTCCTGCTCGCCGGGGGCCGGGTCTGCGAGGACGGCCCGCACGAGGCGCTGCTGGCCCTCGACGGGGAGTACGCCCGCCTGTTCCACCTGCAGGCCCGCGCCTACGGAGCCGCCACGTGCTGATCGCCCTCGCCGCCGCCGCGACCCTGGCCGCCGGGGCGGTCCTGACGCTCGTGGTGCTGCGCCGCCGGTACCTCGTCGTCGACGTCACAGGGCCGAGCATGACGCCGACATTCCTCGACGGCGACCGGGTGCTGGTGCGCCGGATGCCGGGCGAGCGGGTCCGCCCCGGCCAGGTCGTCGTCCTCGAAGGGCCGGAGCTACCGGCCGAGCTGCGGGCCCTCGTGCCGCGCGCCGAGCCGCTCGGCCTGCTGCTCAAGCGGGTCGCCGCGGTGCCTGGCGACGCGGTCCCGGCCTACGTCGCCGGCGCCCCCGCGCTCGTGCCGGACGGCAAGCTGGTCGTCCTCAGCGACAACCCGGCCGCGGGCGTGGACTCGCGCTTCGTGGGCCTGTTCTCCACCGCGGGCGTGGCCGGGGTCGTGCTGCGGCGCATGTGAAAAACGGGCCGTGGGAAGGCATCCCACGGCCCGTCCGCGCGCTCAGGTCACGGGCAGTAGTTCACCTCGACGCACCCGAGCTCGACCCAGCCCTGGCCGGTCAGGCACTTCTTGAACTTGTAGGCGCCCGTCTGGCCGATCGGCGCCGGGCACGACTGGAAGCTCTCGCAGCCGCCGATGCAGTACTTCGCGGCCGCGACCTTCCGCGGCGCGACGGCGTTCAGCACCGCGTCGCTGAACCTGGCAATGGCTGCACGCATGGTGTTCCACCTTCCATGTTCGGGTCCGGCGGCCATCGATGACCGCCGACAGTCAAACTAATCGTCGTCGATACGTCCGCTCGTCAACGCGGATACACCCGGCCGGCGACTGTCGTAGGATGCGTCGATACGTGGGCTCGGCAACGTCGATACATCGTGACGGGGGGTGGCGGTGGAGGTCCGGCTGCTGGGGCCGGTCGAGGCCTGGTCGTCCACCGGCCGCCTGGACGTCGGGGCGCCGCGGCAGCGCACGGTCCTGGCCGCGCTGGCCGTCGACGCCGGGCGCCTCGTGCCGATGGAGACCCTCGTCGACCGGGTCTGGGCCGACGAGCCGCCGGAGCGGGTCAAGCACGCCCTCTACGTCTACGTCGCCCGGCTGCGGGCCGCGCTGCGCGACGGCGACGAGGCCTCGCCGCTGGTGCGCCGCTCCGGCGGCTACGTGCTCGACGTCGACCCGCGCACCGTGGACCTGCACTGCTTCCGCGACCTCGTGGAGCGCTCGCGCAACCCGCACACCGACGACGGGCAGCGGGTCGCCGCCCTGCGCGAGGCCCTGGACCTCTGGCAGGGCGTCCCGCTCGCCGACGTCTCGGGCCGGTGGGCCGAGCGCCAGCGCGACGGCTGGCGTCAGCAGCGCCTCGACGCGGCCGTGGCCTGGGCCCAGGCGGCGCTGCGCCTCGGCCTGGCCGAGCCGCTGATCGGCCCGCTGGCCGAGCTCGCCGCCGAGCACCCGTTCGCCGAGCCGCTGGCCACCGTGCTCATCCGGGCGCTGCACGAGGCCGGGCACCCGGCCGAGGCCCTGGACCGCTACGCGCGCATCCGCCAGCGCCTGCTCGACGAGCTCGGCACCGAGCCCGGCGCCGAGCTGCGCGACCTGCACGTGCGGCTGCTGCAGCAGCCGCCCCCTCCGCCCGTCCCGGTGGCGTCCCCGGGCCGCCCGGCCGCGGCCCAGCTCCCGCTCGACCTCAACAGCTTCGCCGGCCGCGCGGCCGCGATCGACCGGCTCGACGCCCTGCTGGGCCCGGCCGGCGGGCAGCCGCGGGCGGTGGTCATCGCCACCATCGTCGGCACCGCGGGCGTCGGCAAGACCAGCCTCGCCGTGCACTGGGCGCACCGGGTCGCCGACCGGTTCCCCGACGGGCAGCTCTACATCGACCTGCACGGCTTCGACGGCGCCGACGCCGTGATCACCCCGGCCCAGGCGGTGCGCGGCTTCCTCGACGCCCTCGACGTGCCGCCGCGGCGGGTGCCGGCCGACCTGGCCGCGCAGACCGCGCTCTTCCGCAGCCTCATGTCCGGCCGGCGCATGCTCATCGTGCTGGACAACGCCCGCGACGCCGACCACGTCCGCCCCCTGCTGCCGGGCGGCGCCGGCTGCCTGGTGCTGGTGACGAGCCGGACGCACCTCGCGGGGCTGGTGGCGGTCGAGGGAGCTCATCCGGTACCGCTGGATCTCCTGCATCCCGAGGAAGCGACCCAGCTGCTGGCCCGTCGGCTCGGCCGCCCGCGCCTGGACGCCGAGCCGACCGCGGTCGACGAGATCGTCACCGCCTGCGCCGGGCTGCCCCTGGCGCTGGCCATCGTGGCCGCCCGGGCCGCGCTGCGCCCGCACCAGCCGCTCGCCGAGCTCGCCGCCGAGCTGCGCGAGGGTCTCGACCTGTTCGACGTCGGCGACACCCGCGGCGACGTGCGGGCCGTGTTCTCCTCGTCGTACCGCATCCTCAGTCCGGCCGCGGCCCGCCTTTTCCGGCTCATCGGCCTGCACCCGGGCCCGGACCTCGGCGTCGCCGCGGTCGCGAGCCTGCTCGGCGAGTCGCCCCGGCAGGCCCGCACGCTGCTCGTCGAGCTGGTCCGGGCCCACCTGCTGACCGAGCCGGCCCTGGACCGCTTCGCCGGGCACGACCTGCTGCGCCGCTACGCGGCCGAACTCGCCGCCGAGGAGGACCCGGCGGCCGAGCGGACCGCGGCGCTGCGCCGGCTGCTGGAGTACTACCTGCACACGGCCGACGCGGCGACCACCCTGCTGCACCCCTACCAGGTGCGCATGCCCGACCCGGCGCCACCGTCGGCGAGGGTCGCGCCGACCGCGCTGGCCGACCAGGCCGCCGCCGGCGCGTGGATGGCGGCGGAGTACCCGGTGCTCATCGCCGCCGTGCACGCGGCCGCCGCGACCGGGTTCGAGACCATCGCCTGGCAGCTGGCCTGGACCCTGACCAACTTCTTCAACCGGCAGGGCCGCAACCACGACTGGGTCACCACCCAGCGGGTCGCGCTGGCCGCCGCGCACCGGGTCGGCGACCGGGCCGGCGAGGCGCACCTGCACCGCACCCTGGGCCGCGCGCACATCATGCTGCACCACCCCGACGACGCGCACGCCGCGTTCGCCGCCGCCCTGGAGATCTTCGAGGCCATCGGGGACCGCAACGGGCAGGCCGCCACCCATCTCAACCTCGCCGAGACGCACGAGGGCCAGGGCCACAACGAGGCGGCGCTGCGGCACACCGAGCGGGCGCTGGAGCTCAACCGGGCGCTGGGCCGCGAGCCGGGCGTGGCCTACGCGCTCAACGCCGCCGCCTGGTACAGCGTCGAGCTCGGCCGCCCGGCCGACGCCGTCGAGTTCTGCCGCCAGGCCCTGGCCCTGCAGCAGAAGCTCGACGACCGGCACGGCCAGGCGGCGACGCTGGACACCCTGGCCTACGCCCAGCACCGGATGGGCGCCCTCGGCGAGGCGGTCGCCTCCTACCGCCGGTCCGTCGCCCTCACCCACGACCTGGGCGACGGCCCGAACGAGGCGGCCATCGGCGAGCGGCTCGGCGACGCCCTGGCCGACGCCGGCGACGGGCCGGCTGCCCACGCCGCGTGGCGGGCGGCGCTCGCCATCTACGAGGACCTCGCCAGCCCGGCGGCCGGCCAGCTACGGGCGAAGATCGATCGCCATCTGGTCGGCAAGCACTGACGGGACGGGCCGCCTCCCGGCGCCGCGGCCGCTCAGTTCGCCGCGGTCTGGGTCAGCTGCCGCGGCATCGACGGTGACCAGCGCACCGGTGGCGTCCCGGCCGCCACGAGCGCCGCGTTGATCCGGCTGAACGGCCGGCTGCCGAGAAACCCGGCCGGGTTCATCGGGCTGGGGTGCCCGGCCCGCAGGACGACATGCCGGTCGTTCGTCACCAGCGGCGCCTTCGCCTTCGCGGCCGCCCCCCACAGCACGAACACGACCCGGTCCGCCTTCTCGTTCAGCGCCCGGATCGTGGCATCGGTGATGTTCTCCCAGCCGCGCCCCTTGTGCGAGTTCGGCGTGCCGGCGCGGACGGTCAGCACGGCGTTGAGCAGCATCACCCCCTGCCGGCACCACGCGGTCAGGTCGCCGGACGGCGGCGGCTCCACCGCCAGGTCGTCGCGCATCTCCTGGTACACGTTGCGCAGGGACGGCGGGACCGCGACGCCCGGCGGCACGCTGAAGCTCAGCCCGTGGGCCTGCCCCGGCCGGATGTACGGGTCCTGGCCGAGGATGAGGACCCGGGTGGCCGCCAGCGGGCACAGCTTGTACGCGGCATAGATGTCCTGCTTGCGCGGGTACACCGTGGCGGACCGGTACTGCTCGACCACGAACGAGGACAGCGCCGCGACGACGCCGGGGTCGACGTACGGGCTGACCGCCTCGCGCCAATCGTCGGGCAGGAAGTCCAGGAGGTACACGGGCTTCGTCGATCCGGTCATGGCCGGCAATCTATCGTCCGGTCCGGTCGCGCCATTCCTTCAGGGACGGGCGCTCGGTGCCGATGTTGGCGTTTCGGGTGTCACCATGACGTCGCCCCGGGTTGATGACCTATCGTGCTCAGGCGTGGCAGTGTCTCCCACGGGCCTCGGATGAGCTCCGGCCTGTACCGCAGCGCGCACGCCGCATCGGATGGCCCGCCCCCGGTGGTCGAGGACGGCGTGACCCTGATCGCGGTCGACAGTCAGCTCCCGGGCCAGGAGCCGGAGCCGTCCGCGACGACGGTGACCCCGGCCGCCGGCGGCGATGGCGGCACGGCCGGCAACAGCGCGATCATGGCGGTCGGCAGCCTGGTCAGCCGGATCATCGGGTTCGCCCGCAACGCGCTGATCGGCATGACCCTGGGCGCCGGGATCGGCGACGCGTACACCAGCGCCCAGTTCCTCCCGGGGCAGATCTACGAGTTGCTGCTCGGCGGCATCCTCTCCAGCGTGCTCGTTCCGCTGCTGGTCCGGCGGCGCAAGGCGGACCCGGACGGCGGCCTGGAGTACACCAGGAAGCTGCTGACCTTCGCGGTCCTCTCGCTCGGCGTGGCGACGCTGCTGGTCGTGGCGGCGGCGCCGCTGATCACGGCGGCCCAGTCGAGCGGCAGCACCTCGAAGGGGTACCACGATCTCGTCACGCACTTCGCGTACCTGATCCTGCCGACCATCTTCTTCACCGGCCTGTCGGCGCTGATCGGCGCGATCCTCAACGTCGGGGGTCACTTCGCGGCCCCGATGTGGGCGCCGATCCTGAACAACCTCGTGATCATCGCGACCTGCGGTGTCTTCATCGTCGTCTTCGGCACCACCAAGGGCCTGCGGCCCGAGGACATGAGCGGCGGGCGTATCGCGCTGATCGGGCTGGGCACGCTGTTCGGCATGGTGGTGCAGGCGCTCGGCCTGCTGCCCGCGCTGCGCAAGGTCGGCTTCAGCTGGCGGTGGCGCTGGGATCCGCGCTCGCTGGGCATGGGCGAGATCGGCCGGCTGGCCGGCTGGATGCTGTGTTACGTGGGCGCGAACCAGGTAGCCGTATTCGTCGTGGTACGCCTGCTGAGCCGGGCGGCCGGCAACGACAGCGCCAGCGTGCTGGCGTTCAACAACGTCTTCCTGCTGACCATGATGGCGCACGGCATCATCGGCGTCTCCGTGATGACCGCGCTGCTGCCGAAGATGAGCGCGGCCGCCGCCGAGGGCCGGTATGCCGAGGTGAGCGCGGACCTGAGCCGTGGCATCCGGCTCACCTCCGCGGCGCTCGCCCCGATCGCGGTGATCTACGGCGTGCTCGGCACCCCGATCTCGGTCATGCTCTTCCAGGGCGGAGCCTTCGGCAACGACGCCGCCCTGGCCACCGGGACGGTGCTGGTCGTCGCCGCGTTCGCGGTGCTGCCACTGTCGATCAGCTACCTGTGCACGTACACGTTCTACTCGCTGCAGGGCAACAAGACGGCCGCGCTGATCAACCTGCCGGTCGTGGCGGTGCGGATCGGCGCCTACGTCGTGCTGGCCGCGGTGCTCGACAAGTCGCTCTTGGCGGCCGGGATGACGGTCGGCAACGCCCTGTCGTACCTGGTCTCCGCGCTGATCTCGCTGGCCGTGCTGCGCCGCCGGATCGGCCGGCTCGACCTCGGCTCGGTCACCGTCGCCCTGAGCAAGGTGCTCGCCGCCGCGGCGGTCGCGGCCGTGCTCGGCCTGCTGGTGGTGCACCTGATGCCGGGCGCGGGCGCCCCGGCCGGGCGCGGCCAGGCGTTCCTGCAGCTGCTGGCCGGAGGCACCACGGTCGTCGTGACCTACCTGGCGGCCGCCACGCTGCTGCGCGTGCGCGAGGTGGGCCAGGTGGCGGGGATGGTACGTCGCAAGCTCCGCCGGTAGCCGACTGGTGGAGTTCTTGTCGTGACCGGGGTAGAAGGTGACCTCGTCCGGCAGGCGGTCGAAGAGCTCCGTGGTCACGTCGTGGAGCAGGGAGTTGAAGTCGGTCTTGTTGCCGCGGGTGTTGCCGACGCGGCCGGGGACCGGTGAGGGTCCTCGGCAGGCGGCAGCCCTTGCGGCGGGTGCTTCACTCGTGACCGGGGTCGTCCAGGTCTTGGATCTTGTATGCGGTGGCGGCCCGGCGGATCCAGACGCTGAGTTGGTCGAGGTCGGTGCTGTTGGCGATGTTGGCCCGGATCTCGTCGGGGATCTCGACGCCGCGGGCGTCGAGGATGGTGAGCAACGCCCGTGCCTCGCCCCTGGCCTCGCCGCTGGCCTCACCTTCGCTGAAGTATCTGCGGGCGAAGTCGCTCTGATACCGGTGGCTCGTGGTGGTCATCAGTTCCTCCAAGCAGTCCCAGGAGCTTATCGACGGACGCTCACTTCCCGCGAAACATGTGTCACTGAACGTGAGTCAAGTTGGGCGTGCTCGGCGGCGCTACCAGCCGCGGGCGCGCCATTCCTGCAGGGACGGGCGCTCGGCGCCGAGGGTGGAGTTCTTGCCGTGGCCGGGTGACCTCGTCCGGCAGGCGGTCGAAGAGCTTCGTGGTCACGTCGTGGAACAGTGAGTCGAAGTTGGCCTTGCTGCCGTGGGTGTTGCCGATGCCGCCGGGGAGCGGTGGCGGGTCTGAGCGGGCAATAACCGCTCAAAGCTCGAGAAAGTACCGCATCACCTTGCGGATCTCGGCTAGATCGTCGTCGCTGACCTGGCCCAGCCGGCGCTGGAGACGGCTGACGTCGATGGCTCGCATGTCCTCGGGGCGGGCGAAACTCGCTTGGCGAAGGCCCGAGTTGCTGCCGCTGATTCGTGGTTGGGTCACCAGGCCGCGATCGTGGCTGGTGAGCGGAACCACGATCACCATGTTGATCGGCAGCGCGTGCAGCCCGTTCGACGACACCACGACGACCGGCCGACGGCCGCCTTGCTCGCGGCCGACCGTGGGATCGAGTTCGGCAAGCCAGATGTCGCCGGTGCGGACGTTGCTCACTCCCACCAGCCGGCTTCGTCGTCGGCGGTCAGCGTGTCCCGATCTGTGCCCGCTTGCCACGATTGTGACTCAGCCCGGTCCGACGCCCAGGCGTTTGGGTCATCCTGGCGGAGCCGTTCAAGCTGTTCCTGCGCACGCGCGAAGAAAGCCTGCCGTTCGAGGGTTTCCGTCGCCTCGGCGAGCAGGGCACCCATGGTGGTACCACGGTCCCGCGCCAGAACGGCCAGCCGGTCCCGGACTGTCGAGTCAACCTTGATCGTGGTGGTGCTCATACTGTCCAGTCTACCGCGCGGTATACCTGCAGGACGACCGTCGTCGGCTCGCTCGATAGCTCCGCAGCGGCAGGTCGCTCGCGCGGTCGAGATCTGAGCGGTTCCGGATTCGGATTCCAGGATCTCCCGTGCCGGATTGCCCGATGGGGCGGACGCCGTGGGTGAAACCGTCGACCACCCATTGCGGTTCGGGTTCACCGCAGGGTTGTAGCCGGCAACGACCGCGACGGCGGCGCCGCTCGACGTCGAGTGCGGTAGATGCGGAACGAACATGCCTGCAAATGCGGAAGAAGCGTGCTCAGAATGCGGAAGTCGCGCATCGTCGTGGCGTGGATGGGGTGATTGGCCTGGCCGAACGTCGATTGGCCGCAGTGCTCGCCGACCGGCTGGGTGATGGCATGTGACACATGCCGATGCGAGGCGCGGGTGTACGCCCGGATCTCGGAGGACGACTTCGGCACCGATAAGCGCGTGACCAGGCACCTTGAGGACGGACGGCAGCTGTCGGCGGCGAGGCGGTCCGAATCCTGCCCGTGACCCGGGCGAGGACCAGGCTTCGACCCGCGAACGGTAGCGATCGTCTGGCGACAGCGGACGTGAGGCGAGTCGACGTGACCGTGTCGGCATTCGCTGGATTACCGCTCCGACGCGAGGTCCTCCAGGTCAACGACCTTGATGAGGGAGACAATTTCCGGCTCGGTACTCAAGTCGACGGGGCCCAGTTCCTTGCTTCGGCCTTGCTGGTTCACCAGCTTCTCCCGAGCCGCCGCATTGAGGATGTCGACCGCATCCGCGTCGTTCCAGCGAATCCCGCGCAGTGCCTCGCGGGTGATGCCGAACGCACCGATGCATGGCATGGCAGGACGTCCGTAGACATCGCGGCCGTCGTTGCGCAGGACGACGACCCGGGCGGAACCTAGTCCAGGAGCAACTGCGAACGCCTCTCGCAAGGTCACTAGGACCTGCCCGCTAACGAATTGCTTGTAGAAGTCTGCCCTGGCGGCCTGCGCGAGCTTCTTCAGCGACACGTTGCCCGCCGCGGTCCGCGACGGCATCTGCTCCGGAATCACGTGTGAGGCCGGTGGCACGAGGAGGACCAGAGAGACCTCGGCACCATCGACGCCGACTGCCGCGGACGCTGCCTCGTTGTCCTCGAACGCTTGGGCCAGTGACTGCAGAACCGCGCCGGGATCGTTGCGGCAGAGGAGCTCCCAGTAGTGGTCGAGTGCCCGTTGCCACTGCGCCTGTTGGGCCTTCAGCTCCTGCCACCGTCGATGAACCTCGGCATCGGCAGATGCGGCAGCTCGCTGTTTGGCTGCCGCGCGTTCGGCCCGCTTCAAGATCCCGATTCCCGCGAGTGCGTGCTTCTCGAAGTGGGCATAGACCTCGGCCCGGTTCGGGGCTGCCGGTTCGGGCGCCACCGGCCGCTGCGCCGGTGGAAAGTCCACCCGATGAAGGCCGAGAATCCGTAGGAAGGCGTCGGCGAGCCGCTGGGCCGTCGCCTCCTTCTCCGCTTGCGCGAGTTGCCGCTGCTGGGTCGCCAGCTGCCGCTGGTAGGCGGCCTGCGCCGATGTCGCACCGCGACGACCTCCGCCACTTCGACGGCCGCCGCCCACGGTGGTGGAGTAGCCGAATGGGCCGACTCCGGTCGACACACTCGTCCGGCCGGCACCGAAATGTACGCGGGCCGCCCGTGGGCCGATGCTGGTCCGGACGCCCCGGGACGAGGCTCTGATGCGTACCCCGGGCGCAAGCTTGATCGAGAAACCCACGTCTCCAGACGCTACGTTTGCATGTGGCGGACTGGGTCGGCCGCATCGTCACGAAGGTCCGCCAGACGTGTGATACCAGGTAGCCAACGCGCAGCTCACGCCGCCCGAAGAAGCGACGACGCCGATGGTACGAAGCATCGTCTGACGCGAGCCGAAGCGCGCGTCCACTCGCTGAGTGGTTGCTGTCACGCGGTGCGGGGGCGTCAGAGTGCACTTGGTGTATCAGGGAGGCCCTCGTCGGCGAGGGCAGCCAGCATGCCGATCGTGCGGCGGAAGGCAGGTCGGGGGTCCCGAGCGGACGGGCTACCAGCCGCGTTCGCGCCAGTCCTTCAGGGACGGGCGCTCGGTGCCGAGGGTGGAGTTCTTGCCGTGGCCGGGGTAGAAGGTGACCTCGTCCGGCAGGCGGTCGAAGAGTTTCGTGGTCACGTCGTGGAACAGTGAGTCGAAGTGGGCCTTGTTGCCGTGGGTGTTGCCGACGCCGCCGGGGAAGAGGGAGTCGCCGGTGAAGAGGTGGCCGCCCTCCTCGGCGTAGTACAGGGCGATCGAGCCCGGCGTGTGGCCGACCAGGTGGATTACCGCGAGGGCGCAGTCGCCGACCTTCAGGGTGTCGCCCTCGTCCAGGGTGCCGGTGACGACCGGGATCTCCGGGGCGTCGGCCGGGTGGGCCAGAGACGAGGCGCCCGTCGCGGCCACCACCTCCTCCAGCGCCATCCAGTGGTCGGCGTGCCGGTGGGTGGTGACGACCGTCTGGATGCCGCCGGGGGAGACGAGGTCGAGCAGCCGGTGGGCCTCGTTGGCAGCGTCGATGAGGACGCCCGAGCCGGTGGTGCGGCACCGCAAGAGGTACGCGTTGTTGTCCATCGGTCCGACGGAGAGCTTGGTGATCTCGAGTCCGGTGGTCATTTCCAGGTCTCCAGGTCGGGAAGGTCGCCGGTCAGGCCGGTGCCGTCCGCGCGGCCCGTGAGCCAGGCGGCGAGCAGGTGGGGCGGGCCGGTGACGGTCGGGGCGGAGGGGACGTCGAGCAGGACGGTGCCGTCCGGGGCGTGCAGGGTGGCGGCGCGCGGGGTCGCCGGGTCGTGCAGCAGGCGCAGTGAGAAGGCCTCGGGCCAGTCGGACGGGGCGTAGGCGGTGGCCAGGTCGACGTGGTGCAGCTCGACCTCGCAGATGCGGGACCACACCAGGCGGGCGGCCGGGATCTCGGTGCCCGACGGGAGCGCGACCGTGGCCGACCAGGCCTCCGCCGGGGTGGCGTCGATGGCGGCGGCCAGGCGGTCCGTGGCGGCGGCGAGGTCGGCGCGCTGTTCGAGGAGGGGCCGGCCCGAGCCGGCCTCGATGTCGGCGTCGCGGGCCGTGGGGCTGGCGTAGGCGGGGGTGCGCACGCCGGTGCGGGCCCAGGCGAGCAGGTTGACGTACGCGTCGGCGTTGCGGGCCAGGTGGGTCAGCACGTGGCCGCGGGTCCAGCCCGGGCACAGCGACGGGGCGGCCAGCGCCGCGTCGTCGAGGCCGTCGACCGTGTCGAGCAGTCGTGCGGTGGCGCGTCGCAGCTCGGGGTGCAGCACCAGCGGGTCGGCCGTCACCGGACAACCTTAACGCTGGCGGACACCCACCGCGGGTGGCAGGTCGCCGACGGCCCAGTGCAGTTCGTCCTCCCAGTCGGCGACGCTGAGGTCCACGCGTTCGAAGCTCAGTCGCGCGCCGATGGGCTTGCCGAGGTACCCCGCGAAAAGGTCATGGACCACGACGAGGCGCTGGCCGACCGCGAAGGCCGCGGGGTCACGGCCGGCGGCGGCGCGCACCTCGAGGCGGCCGTAGACGCCCATGTCGGCGTCGGTGCCGCGCTCCTCCACGATCACGTCCAGGGTCTCGTCCTCGGCGCCGACGTGGAAGCCGTACGACATGCCGCTGAACGTCAGCCAGAAGCGCATCAGCGAGTCGTCCTGCCCGGGGGAGACGTGCCACTGCACGTCGGCCCGCTCGAGGCGGAGTCCGACGGCGCCGGCCAGCACATGCGAGGGGAGCACGTCCCTGACCATAGCCCCGATATTCGGTTTCGCGGCCAGGACGCGCTGCCTACCGTGGTTTTGTCGAACACGGGTACGGAAGGATCATATGGACATCGACCTGTCCGCCCTCGGGTGGGACGACACCTTCGCCGCGGAGTTCGGGCGCGGGTTCGCCCTGCCGGGGCAGCGGCCGGCGCGGGTGAGCCGCGTCGACCGGGGTGTCTGTACCGCGCTCGCGGCGGACGGGCCGGTCCGGGCGAGCCTGGCCGGCGGGCTGCTGGCCCGGGCCGCGCGCGACCCCGGCGCCCTGCCCTGTGCGGGGGACTGGCTGGTCGTGCGCACCTGGCCGGACGGGCGGCTGACGGCCGAGGCGGTGCTGCCCCGGCGCACGGCGATCGTCCGCGCGGTGGCCGGTGAGGAGTCCTTCGGCCAGGTGCTGGCGGCCAACATCGACGCCGTCGCGGTGGTCGAGCCCGTCGACCCCTCGCCCGACCTCGGGCGCATCGAGCGCCTGCTGGCGCTGGCCTGGGAGTCGGGGGCGAAACCTTATCTCGTACTGACGAAGGCCGATCTGGCCGCCGACCCCGAGGCGCTGGCGGCGCAGATGCCGGGGCGCGCCTCCGGCGTCAGCGTGCACGCCGTCAGCACCCGCACCGGGCTGGGCCTGGACGCCCTGCGCCCGCTGGTCGCGCACGGCCGCACGCTCGGGCTGCTCGGGCAGTCCGGGGCGGGCAAGTCCAGCCTGGTCAACGCGCTCGCGGGGGCCACGGTGATGCGCACCCGGGCGCTGCGGGCCGACGGACGGGGCCGGCATACCACCACGTACCGGGCGCTGGTCCCGATGCCGGGCGGCGGCGCCGTGCTGGACACCCCCGGCGTCCGCCTGGTCGGCATGTTCGACACCGTGGCCGGCCTGGACCGGGCCTTCGAGGATGTGACGCTGCTCGCGCAGGACTGCCGCTTCCAGGACTGCCGGCACGCCGACGAGCCGGACTGCGCGGTCCGGGCCGCGGTCGAGGACGGCGAGCTGAGCCCCCGGCGCTATGCGAGCTGGCAGAAACTGCAGAAAGAGCAGATGCTTGCAGCGGTACGGCGGGTGCGCCGGGAAAGCCGCGAACGCAGACGGCCGGCCCGGCCCTAGCTGGCGGGTATCCCCCGTTCGAGGGAGCCCTCGGGCCGGTGGGGCGCAAAAAATGTCATACCCCGTGGCTAGAGTTGCCCCTGGCATCCGTACTGGTGTTCAGTTCTCATCGCCGAGGGGAAGCATGTCGGACCGGTTGATCATTCGTGGCGCGCGCGAGCACAACCTTCGCGACGTCAGTCTCGACCTGCCGCGCGACGCGATGATCGTGTTCACCGGGCTGTCCGGCTCGGGCAAGTCGAGCCTGGCGTTCGACACGATCTTCGCCGAGGGGCAGCGGCGGTATGTCGAGTCGCTCTCCTCCTATGCGCGCCAGTTCCTCGGCCAGATGGACAAGCCCGACGTCGACTTCATCGAGGGCCTGTCCCCGGCCGTGTCGATCGACCAGAAGTCGACCTCGCGCAACCCGCGCTCGACGGTCGGCACGATCACCGAGGTCTACGACTACCTGCGGCTGCTCTACGCGCGCATCGGCGAGCCGCACTGCCCGGTCTGCGGCGAGGCGATCACCAAGCAGACGCCCCAGCAGATCGTCGACCGGGTGCTGGCCATGGACGAGGGCACCCGCTTCCAGGTGCTCGCGCCGGTGGTGCGGGGGCGCAAGGGGGAATACGTCGACCTGTTCGCCGAGCTGCAGTCCAAGGGCTACGCGCGGGCCCGGGTCGACGGCGTCGTGCACCCGCTGACGGAGCCGCCGAAGCTCAAGAAGCAGGAGAAGCACACCATCGAGGTGGTCGTCGACCGGCTCGCGGTGAAGGCCTCGGCCAAGCAGCGGCTCACCGACTCGGTCGAGACCGCGCTGAAGCTCGCCGCCGGCATCGTGATCCTCGAGTTCGTCGACCTGCCCGAGGACGACGAGCACCGCGAGCGGCTCTTCTCCGAGCACCTCGCCTGCCCCAACGAGCACCCGCTGTCGATCGAGGACCTCGAGCCCCGCTCGTTCTCGTTCAACGCACCCTATGGCGCCTGCCCGGACTGCACCGGCATCGGCACCAAGAAGGAGGTCGACCCCGAGCTCATCGTCCCCGACCCGGAGCGCACGCTGCGCGAGGGGGCGGTCGCGCCCTGGGCGACCGGGCACACGCTGGAATACTTCCTGCGCCTGCTCGACGCGCTCGGCGACGAGGAGGGGTTCGACCTCGACACCCCCTGGCGGGCGATCTCCTCCCGCGGGCAGAAGGCGATCCTGCACGGGTCCGAAGACCAGGTGCACGTGCGGTATCGCAACAAGTACGGCCGCGAGCGCTCCTACTACACCGGCTTCGAGGGCGTGGTGCAGTGGATCGAGCGGCGCCACGGCGACACCGAGAGCGACTGGTCGCGGGACAAGTACGAGGGGTACATGCGCGACGTGCCCTGCGGCACCTGCGGCGGCACCCGGCTCAAGCCCGAGATCCTGGCGGTCACCATCGCCGGCAAGAGCATCGCCGACGTCTGCAACCTGTCGGTGGGGGAGTGCGCCGAGCTGCTCGGCGCGATGACGCTCACCGACCGGCAGAAGCTCATCGCCGAGCGGGTGCTCAAGGAGATCAACGCCCGGCTGCGCTTCCTGGTCGACGTCGGGCTGGACTACCTGTCCCTGGACCGGGCGGCCGGCACGCTGTCCGGCGGCGAGGCCCAGCGCATCCGGCTGGCCACCCAGATCGGCTCCGGCCTGGTCGGGGTGCTCTACGTGCTCGACGAGCCGAGCATCGGCCTGCACCAGCGCGACAACCACCGGCTCATCGAGACCCTCGTGCGGCTCAAGGGCCTCGGCAACACGCTCATCGTGGTCGAGCACGACGAGGACACCATCCGCACCGCCGACTGGATCGTCGACATCGGCCCCGGCGCCGGTGAGCACGGCGGCCGGGTGGTGCACAGCGGGCCGTACGACGCGCTGATCACGACCGAGGAGTCGGTCACCGGGGCGTATCTGTCCGGTCGCAGGAGCATCCCGACGCCGGAGATCCGCCGGCCCCGCACGCCGGGCCGCGAGCTGGTCGTGGTCGGCGCCCGCGAGCACAACCTGCACAACCTGACCGTGCCGTTCCCGCTCGGGCAGCTGGTGGCGGTCACCGGGGTCTCCGGGTCGGGCAAGTCGACGCTGGTCAACGACATCCTGCACGCCGTGCTGGCCAACACGGTCAACGGCGCGCGGCTCGTGCCCGGCCGGCACACCCGCATCTCCGGGCTGGACCTGGTCGACAAGGTGGTCGGGGTGGACCAGTCGCCGATCGGGCGGACGCCGCGGTCCAACCCGGCGACGTATACCGGCGTCTTCGACAACATCCGCAAGCTGTTCGCCGAGACGACCGAGGCCAAGGTCCGCGGCTATGGGCCGGGCCGGTTCTCGTTCAACGTCAAGGGCGGCCGCTGCGAGGCGTGCGCCGGCGACGGCACGATCAAGATCGAGATGAACTTCCTCCCCGACGTGTACGTCCCGTGCGAGATCTGCAAGGGGGCGCGGTACAACCGGGAGACCCTCGAGGTGCACTACAAGGGGCGCACCATCTCCGAGGTGCTCGACATGCCCATCGACGAGGCGGCGGGCTTCTTCGAGGCCATCCCGGCGATCCACCGGCACCTCAAGACGCTGGTCGACGTCGGCCTCGGGTACGTGCGGCTGGGGCAGCCCGCGCCGACGCTGTCCGGCGGCGAGGCGCAGCGCGTGAAGCTCGCCTCGGAGCTGCAGAAGCGCTCGACCGGGCGGACCGTGTATGTGCTGGACGAGCCGACCACCGGCCTGCACTTCGAGGACATCCGCAAGCTGCTGCTGGTGCTGCAGGGGCTGGTGGACAAGGGCAACACGGTCATCGTCATCGAGCACAACCTCGACGTCATCAAGACCGCCGACTGGCTCATCGACATGGGCCCCGAGGGCGGGCACAAGGGCGGGACCGTGGTCGCGGCCGGCACGCCGGAGGAGGTGGCCGAGCTGCCGGAGAGCTACACCGGGCAGTTCCTGCGCCATGTGCTCGGGCTGTCCGGCGAGGCCAGCGGCGACCCGGCGGCGCGGGACCGGGCGGCGCAGGCCAACGGGGCCAAGCCCGCTCCTGCGGCCAGGAGGACCGCGAAGGCCGCGCCGGCGAAGGCTGCCGCTGTGGCGAAGGCTGCCGCTGCGAAGGCTGCCCCCGCCAAGGCCGCTCCAGCGAAGGCCGCTCCAGCGAAGGCTGCTGCGGCGAAGGCGACGACCAAGGCCGCGGCGAAGAAGGCGCCGGCCAAGAAGGCGGCCACCAAGCGGGCGTGACGGGTCCTTCCTCCTGGGATCGGCACGCAGGTTGCGCTGCTACGGTGGCCGCTGGCGAGGCCGACCTCAGGAGGAGACACGTGCCGGTCGAGTTCAACCCCTGCGCCACCGCCGCGCGGCGCACCCTGCTGCTGGGCGCGGGCGCCCTGGGCATCGCCGTGGTCGCCGGGTGCGGTGACGCCGACTCGCCGGCCCCGGGCGCGGCGGGCGGCTCCGGCGGGGCCAGCAGCACGCCCGCGGCGGCGCCGACGACGGGCAACCCGTTCGACGACACCGCCGGGGCGAACGGCGGCGGCGGGGCGCAGGTGCCCGCGAACGCGCTGGTCGCCACCGGCGAGGTGCCGGTCGGCGGCGGGATCATCGTCAAGGACACGGTGCTCGTGATCCAGCCGGCGAAGGGGACGTTCAAGGCGTACGACGCGGCGTGCCCGCACGAGGGGGCGATCGTCGATCCGCCGTACGACGGCAACCAGATCATCCAGTGCCCGCGGCACAACTCGAAGTTCAAGGTCTCCGACGGCAGCTGGGTCTCCGGGCCGGCGCCGCGCGGGTTGAAGGGGATCAAGGTCGAGGTCAAGAGCGGGTACGTCGTGCGGTCCTGAGGGCCGCTCCGCGTGTCGCCGTGGCTGCGGCGTTGGCGCTGGATTCTCAGACTTTGTTGAGGATTGAACCGTACGCTCCGGGTTCTGGGTATTCCTGGCCGCAGCCTGCGGGCCTACGACCCATTGGAGGAGCTTGATGAGCGACACGACCCGCCGCGCGGTGCTGGCCGGGGCCGTCGGGGTGACGGCCGCGTCCGTCATCGCCGCCTGCGGAGGCGACAGCGGATCGAACAGCACCGCCGGCAACTCCAGCCCCGGGGGTCCGGTGGCGAAGAAGTCGGAGGTCCCGGTCGGCGGCGGCAAGATCGTCGCGGACGGCGGCGGCACGGTCATCACCCAGCCGGCCGCGGGCACGTTCAAGGCGTTCACGGCGATCTGCACCCACCAGCAGTGCATCGTCTCGGACGTGGCGAACAACACGATCAACTGCCGGTGCCACGGCAGCACGTTCTCGGCCGTGAACGGCTCGGCGACGAACCCGCCGGCGACGGGGCAGCTGGAGGAGAAGAAGCTGCGCATCGACGGCGAGGACATCTACCTCACGACCTGAGGCGGCCACGAAAAATCCCGAACGCTGGCGCGTTCAGAATTTTTCGGACATATCACGATGTTGTGTGATCCTGTGGCGGGGCCGAGGTTGCTTCGGCCCCCGCCGTTTTTGTCATACCCGGCGGATAGTCTCGAACCGTGCCTGACCCGTCCACGTATCGACCCGCACCGGGAACCATCCCCGACACCCCCGGCGTGTACCGCTTCTACGACCCCTCCGGGCGGGTCATCTACGTGGGCAAGGCCAAGAGCCTGCGGCAGCGGCTCAGCAGCTACTTCGCCGACCTGTGGACCCTGCACTCGCGGACCCAGCAGATGGTCACCACCGCGGCGCGGGTCGACTGGGTCACCGTCGGCACCGAGGTCGAGGCGCTCCAGCTGGAGTACAACTGGATCAAGGCCTACGATCCGCGGTTCAACGTCCGGTATCGCGACGACAAGAGCTATCCGTATCTGGCCGTGACGCTCGACGAGGCCTACCCGCGGCTGCAGGTGATGCGCGGGGCCAAGCGCAAGGGCGTGCGCTACTTCGGGCCGTATGCCCACGCGTGGGCCATCCGCGAGGTGCTCGACCTGCTGCTGCGGGTGTTCCCGGCCCGCACCTGCTCGTCGGGCGTCTTCAAGCGGGCCGGGCAGATCGGCAGGCCCTGTCTGCTGGGGTACATCGGGAAATGCTCGGCGCCGTGCGTCGACCGCGTCAGCGAGGACGAGCACCGGCAGATCGTCGAGGCCTTCTGCGACTTCATGGCCGGGCGCACCGACTCCATGATGAAGCAGCTCGAGCGGGAGATGTACCAGGCCTCCGACGAGCTGGACTTCGAGCGGGCGGCCCGGCTGCGCGACGACGTCGGGGCGCTGCGCCGGGCGATGGAGAAGCAGGCCGTGGTGCTCGGCGACGGCACCGACGCCGACGTGGTCGCCTTCGCCGACGACCCGCTCGAGGCGGCGGTGCAGGTGTTCCACGTGCGCGGCGGCCGGGTGCGCGGCCAGCGCGGGTGGATCGTGGAGAAGACCGAGGACCTGACCCCCGGCGACCTGGTCCACCACTTCTGCACCCAGATCTACGGCAGCGAGGCCGGCGCCGACGCCGCCGACCTGCCCCGCGAGCTGCTCGTCCCGGAGCTGCCGGCCGACGTCGACGCGCTGGCCGACTGGCTGAGCCGGCTGCGCGGCAGCCGGGTGGCGATCCGCGTGCCGCAGCGCGGCGACAAGAAGACCCTGGCCGAGACGGTGGCCCGCAACGCCGAGCAGGCGCTGCAGCAGCACAAGCTGCGCCGGGCCGGCGACCTGAGCACCCGCAGCAAGGCGCTGGAGGAGATCGCCGAGGCGCTGGGCATGCAGACCGCGCCGCTGCGCATCGAGTGCTACGACGTGTCGCAGATCCAGGGGACCGACGTGGTCGCCAGCATGGTGGTGTTCGAGGACGGCCTGTCGCGCAAGAGCGAATACCGCCGCTTCGCGATCAACGGCGCCACCGATGACGTGTCCGCGATCTCCGAGGTACTGCGCCGCCGCTTCGCCCGCTACCTCGACGCCAAGGTCGAGATCGACGAGGCCGCCGACACCGACCCCTCCCGCCCCGGCATCGACCCGACCACCGGCCGGCCGCGCAAGTTCGCCTACCCGCCCCAGCTCGTCGTCGTCGACGGCGGCCAGCCCCAGGTCCAGGCGGCCGCCCAGGTCCTGCTCGACCTGGGCATCGACGACATCACCATCTGCGGCCTGGCCAAGCGCCTCGAAGAGGTCTGGCTGCCCGACGACGAGTTCCCGGTCATCCTGCCCCGCGCCTCCGAGGGCCTCTACCTCCTGCAGCGCGTCCGCGACGAGGCCCACCGCTTCGCGATCACCTACCACCGCCAGAAGCGCTCGAAGCGCATGACCGCCTCGACCCTGGACACCGTTCCGGGCCTGGGCGAGATCCGCCGCAAGGCCCTGCTGCGCCACTTCGGTTCACTCAAACGGCTGAAGGCGGCCAGCCTGGACGAGATCGCCGAGGTGCCGGGCATCGGCCGCCGCACCGCCGAGGCCGTCCTGACCGCCCTCGGCGGCGACCTCCCGCCGGGCACCGCCAGCCCGACCGCGACTCCCGCCCCGCCGCCAGCCGATGCCCGGCCTGAGCCGGTGGGGGGCACCTCTGAGCTGGACGATGTCCGGTCCGAGTCGGTGGGGGGCGCCTCTGAGCTGGACGATGCCCGGTCCGAGCCGGTGGAGGGTGCCTCTGAGCTGGACGATGCCCGGCCCGAGTCGGGGGCGGGCGTCCCGGAGCAGGTCGAGTCGGCGGAGCATGGTTCCGTGCGGATCGAGCCGACCGGGTAGGCGGTGGTCGGACGGAGCGGGCCGAGCTGGCGGAGCGCGGTTGCGAGGGGGCCAGCCGGCTGGGCAGGTGCCGGGCGGGTTGAGCCGGCGGGGCGCGGTTCGGAGGGGGCTGAGCCGACGGAGCGCGGTTGGGAGGGGTGCGTCGGCCCGGTCGGCCGGCGGGTTCTGGGCGGATCGAGCGGGTCGGTGGGCTGGGCGGTGGCGGCGAAATGGCAGGTTGACCGGCGAATTCGGCTGGGAAGTTCGATCAAGCAAAGGCGGCGGCGACGGAAGCCGTAGATACCGCTAACTAGTGCAAATGGACCGACTGTCCGATGCGGCGAGCCGATGGACATAAACTCGTCGACGTGTCGAGAGAAGGCGACGTGCCGAGAGACGCCACCGCGCCCGGCAGCGGCGCTCAGCCGCCCGGTGACGCGGCGGCCGGGTATGCCGAAGGGGCGGGGACCGGGTCCCGGGACGATGCGGTGACCGGGTCCCTCGGGGAGGCGTTCCGCCGCGGGTCCGGGGACGGGTCCGGGGACGGGTTCGGGCGTGTGCGGGAGGACGGCGGCGAAGGCGAGCTGCCGGAGCGCAACACCACCGACCTCGTGATCGTGACCGGGGTGTCCGGCGGCGGCCGCAGCACGGTGGCGCGGGCGCTGGAGAACGTCGGGTACTACGTGGTCGACAACCTGCCGCAGGCGCTGCTGCTCGACATGGCCGAGCTCGCGCACGCCGCGCGGGGGGCCGCGCGGCGGACGGCCATGGTGCTCGACGTGCGCAGCCACGCCTTCTCGACGGATCTTCCCGGGGCGGTGAAGTCGCTGCGCGAGCGCGGGTTCAATCCCCGGATGGTGTTCGTCGACGCCGACGACGAGGTGCTCATCCGGCGCTTCGAGAGCGTGCGGCGCTCGCATCCGCTGCAGGGGGCCGGGCGGCTGTCGGACGGGATCGCGGCCGAGCGCAAGCTGCTGCAGGAGGCGCGCGAGCAGGCCGACGTGCTGATCGACACGAGCCACCTCAACGTCAACCAGCTGCGCGGGCGCATCGAGGAGATGTTCGGCGAGGAGGACACGACCCAGATCCGGGTGACGGTGCTGTCCTTCGGGTTCAAGTACGGGTTGCCGCCCGACGCCGACTTCGTGCTGGACGCGCGGTTCCTGCCGAATCCGTACTGGGTGCCGGAGCTGCGCGAGCACACCGGCAAGGAGACGGACGTGAGCCGGTACGTGCTCGGGCAGCGCGGGGCGATCACGTTCGTGGAGACCTACGCGCGGCTGATCAACGCCACGGCGCCGGGCTTCGAGCGGGAGGGCAAGCGGTACCTCACGATCGCCGTCGGCTGCACCGGCGGCAAGCACCGCAGCGTGGCGATCGCCGAGGAACTGGCCCGGCGCCTGCGCGACATGCGGCTGTCCGCCTCGCCCCAGCACCGCGACCTGGGACGCGAATGACGAGCGCCAGCAGAAGCGGCCCGGCGGTGCGACCTGGGACGCGGATGACGAGCGCCAGCAGAAGCGGATCGGTGGCGCGGCCGGCGGTGCGGCCGGGGGCCCGAACGAGGGACAGGATCGACAACACGCCGGCCCTCCGGCGCAGTGCACGGCGCACGGTGGGCGGGAACACGACCATCCCGGCAGCGTGGCCTGGGGAGTTGGCATGACTGGCGGGGACGGCGGCCGGAAGGCCGTGCGGGTGGTGGCGTTCGGCGGGGGGCACGGGCTGTCCGCCAAGCTGCGGGCACTGCGGATCGTGCAGCGGGAACGGCCGCTCGACATCACCGCGGTGGTGACCGTGGCCGACGACGGCGGCTCGAGCGGGCGGCTGCGGGCGACGCGGGACATCCTGCCGCCGGGGGACCTGCGGCAGGCGCTGGCCGCGCTGGCCGACGAGACGGCCGCGGCCGACCTGTTCCAGCACCGGTTCGCCGGGGCGGACGACATCGCCGGGCACCCCGTCGGCAACCTGGTGCTCTGCGCGCTGATAGAGATGGCCGGCGACCCCGTCGTGGCGCTGGACCGGGCGGCGGCGATGCTGCGGTGCGGGGGGCGGGTGCTGCCCATGTCCCGCGATCCGCTGCACATCGAGGCCGACCTGTCCGAGGGTGGCGAAGTGGTCACCGTGCGCGGTCAGCACGAGGTGGCGGTCACGGCGAAGACCATCGACCGGGTGCGGTTGACGCCGGCCGAGCCCGAGGCGTGCGCCGAGGCGGTGCAGGCGGTGCTGGACGCGGACTGGCTGCTGTTCGGGCCGGGGTCGTGGTTCACCAGCGTGATCCCGCACCTGCTGGTGCCGGGGCTGGCGGCGGCGATCCGGGAAAGCCGGGCGCAGCGGCTGGTCACGCTCAATCTGGCCGCCGACAGCGAGACGGCGGGGCTGACCCTGCCGGAGCACCTCGCGGCGCTGCATCGTTACCTACCCGGGCTGCAGGTCGATGTAGTTCTTGCCGATGGGAAAGCCGTAGGCGACCCCGAACCGGTCCATCGTGCGGCAGAATCGCTGGGTGCACGACTGGTGCTCGCCCCAGTGGCGGTCGGCGACGGGGCCCCCCGGCACGACCCGCAGGCACTGGCGGCGGCGCTGCGGCCCCTCCTGCGCGCCCGCCCCGGCGGCGCTGGGGACGCCAGCGCGGGGGTGCGCGCCGTCGGCATTGCCGCGACCGGCCGTGCCGGCGTGAACGGGGGTGGCCCGGGAGCGGGGCACGCCGGGAACGGGGCCCGCGCCGGGGCCGCACAGCACGGCCCGACCCGGGCGGGCACCGCATGAACGTCCAGCTAGACGGACACCGGCTAGATGGACACGCTGACATGAATGCACCACACGACGCGACGCTGAACACGAACCGCGAGGTGACGACAGAATGGCGATGACCGCTGCGGTCAAGGACGAGCTGAGCCGGGTGGACGTGGCGAAGCCCTGCTGCCGGCGCGCCGAGATGGCGGCGCTGCTGCGATTCGCCGGTGGACTGCACATCGTCTCCGGGCGGGTGGTCGTGGAGGCCGAGCTCGACACCAACGCGGCCGCCCGGCGGCTGCGGCGCGAGGTGTCGGAGGTGTACGGGTACGGCAGCGAGATTCACGTCCTGGCCTCCGGCGGGCTGCGCAAGGCCAGCCACTTCATCGTGCGCGTGGTCAAGGACGGCGAGGCCCTCGCGCGCCAGACCGGCCTGCTCGACGTGCGCGGGCGGCCGGTGCGCGGGCTGCCGCCGCACGTCGTGTCGGCCAACATGTGCTGCGCCGTGGCGGCGTGGCGCGGCGCGTTCCTGGCCCACGGGTCGCTGACCGAGCCGGGGCGCAGCTGCGCGCTGGAGATCACCTGCCCGGGGCCCGAGGCGGCGCTCGCGCTGGTCGGGGCGGCGCGGCGGATCGGGATCACCGCGAAGGCCCGCGAGGTGCGCGGGGTCGACCGGGTCGTGGTCAAGGACGGCGACGCGATCGCGGCGCTGCTGACCCGCATCGGGGCGCACCAGAGCGTGCTGACGTGGGAGGAGCGGCGGGTGCGCCGGGAGGTGCGGGCGACCGCGAACCGGCTGGCCAACTTCGACGACGCCAACCTGCGCCGGTCGGCGCGGGCGGCGGTGGCCGCGGCGGCGCGGGTGGCGCGGGCGATGGAGATCCTCGCCGACACGGCGCCCGATCACCTGTCCAGCGCCGGCACGCTGCGGCTGGAGCACCGGCAGGCCTCGCTGGAGGAGCTGGGGGCGCTGGCCGACCCGCCGCTGACCAAGGACGCGATCGCGGGGCGGATTCGCCGCCTGCTGGCCCTGGCCGACAAGCGGGCCCGGGACCTGGGCATTCCGGACACCGAGTCCGCGGTCACGCCCGAAATGCTCGTCGGCTGAAGGCCGCCCGTCCATCGGCACAGCGGCGCCGCCGGGGGCAACGGCGCCCCGGCTGCGCGAAACGGAGTGATCACGTTCTGGAAACGTGTGCTCCGACACCCCGGCGGGATCGTGACCGGTTCGAGACGATAGGGTTCCAGTTGTTCGGCGATGAGGCCGACTCGGGTCGCTCCTCGCTGTTCGATCGCCGCCGCTAAACAACGCCGGACTGGCGGGACCAGGGTGGGCGAGCCAATAACACTCATCTGGCGCCCGGCGCCGGCAAACATCGGCCGGGGCGCGACCTGACGAGGAGATGTGTCGAAGTGACCATCCGGGTTGGCATCAACGGCTTCGGCCGTATCGGCCGCAACTTCTTCCGTGCTGCCCTGGCCAAGGGCGCGGACATCGAGGTTGTCGGCGTGAACGACCTGACCGACAACGCGACGCTGGCGCACCTGCTGAAGTACGACAGCATCCTCGGCCGCCTGGGCGAGGAGGTCAAGGCGACCGCGGACGAGATCACCGTCGCGGGCAAGACCTTCAAGGCGCTCGCCGAGCGCGACCCGTCGAAGCTGCCCTGGGGCGAGCTGGGTGCCGACGTCGTCATCGAGTCGACCGGCATCTTCACCGACGCGGAGAAGGCCAAGGTCCACGTGGCGGGCGGGGCCAAGAAGGTCATCATCTCGGCGCCGGCCAAGAACGAGGACCTGACGATCGTCTTCGGCGTCAACGAGCACCAGTACGACCCGGCGAAGCACACGATCATCTCGAACGCTTCGTGCACCACGAACTGCCTGGCCCCGATGGCGAAGGTCATCAACGACACGTTCGGCATCGAGCGTGGCCTCATGACCACGATCCACGCCTACACCCAGGACCAGAACCTGCAGGACGGCCCGCACAAGGACCTGCGCCGCGCCCGCGCCGCCGCGCTGAACATCGTGCCGACCTCGACCGGTGCCGCCAAGGCGATCAGCCTGGTCATCCCCGAGCTCAAGGGCAAGCTCGACGGCTACGCGCTGCGCGTGCCGGTCCCGACCGGCTCGGCGACCGACCTCACGGTCACCGTCGGCCGCGAGACCACGGTCGACGAGGTCAACGCCGCGATCAAGGCGGCCGCCGAGGGCGCGCTGCGCGGCATCCTGGTCTACACCGAGGACCCGATCGTCTCCACCGACATCGTGACCGACCCGGCGTCGTGCATCTTCGATGCGGGCCTGACCAAGGTCATCGGCAACCAGGTCAAGGTCGTCGGCTGGTACGACAACGAGTGGGGCTACAGCAACCGTCTCGTCGACGCCGTCACCCTGGTCGGCACCGGCCTGTGAAGACGCTCGACGACCTCCTGAGCGAGGGCGTCGCCGGTCGGCGCGTGCTGCTGCGCGCCGACCTGAACGTTCCGCTCGACGGAGACAAGATCACCGACGACGGGCGCATCCGCGCCGTGCTGCCGACCATCAACGCCCTGCGTGAGGCCGGCGCGGCCAAGATCACCGTCATGTCGCACCTGGGCCGCCCGAAGGGCGCGCCCGACCCGAAGTACACCCTCGCGCCCGTCGCCGCCCGCCTCGGCGAGCTGCTGGGCGCGCCGGTGGCCTTCGGTGACGGGGCCGACGGCGACCTGGTGCTGCTGGAGAACCTCCGCTTCAACGCGGGGGAGACCAGCAAGGACGAGGGCGAGCGCAAGGCGTTCGCGCAGGAGCTGGCCGCGCACGGCGACGTCTACGTCGACGACGCGTTCGGCGCCGTGCACCGCAAGCACGCCAGCGTGTACGACGTGGCCGCGCTCCTGCCGCACTACAGCGGCTACCTGGTCGCCAAGGAGCTCGAGGTCCTCTCGAAGCTCACCGGCGTGGCCGAGAAGCCGTATGTCGTCGTGCTCGGCGGCTCGAAGGTCTCCGACAAGCTCGCCGTCATCGAGGCGCTGCTGCCGAAGGTCGACAAGCTGCTCATCGGCGGCGGCATGTGCTTCACCTTCCTCAAGGCCCAGGGCCACGAGGTCGGCAAGAGCCTGCTGCAGGACGAGATGGTCGACACCTGCAAGGACCTGCTGCAGCGCGGCGGCGACAAGATCGTGCTGCCGACCGACGTGGTGACCGCGGACAAGTTCGCGGCCGACGCGGCGACGCAGACGGTCGGCGTGGACGCCATCCCGGCCGAGGAGCTCGGCCTGGACATCGGCCCCGAGTCGGTGGCGGCGTTCACGGCCGCTCTGGACGGCGCGAAGACCGTCTTCTGGAACGGCCCGATGGGCGTGTTCGAGCTGGCGCCGTTCGCGGCCGGCAC
This sequence comes from Dactylosporangium sp. NPDC051485, assembly GCF_040682015.1. Taxonomy (NCBI): domain Bacteria; kingdom Bacillati; phylum Actinomycetota; class Actinomycetes; order Micromonosporales; family Micromonosporaceae; genus Dactylosporangium; species Dactylosporangium sp. NPDC051485. The sequence continues at coordinate 94,647 of NZ_JBFAZW010000021.1, read as the reverse complement.
CCGGGGCGTCGCCGAGGCGATCACCAAGGTCGACGGCTTCACGGTCGTCGGCGGCGGCGACTCGGCCGCGGCCGTGCGGGCGCTGGGCATCCCCGAGGACGGCTTCAGCCACATCTCCACCGGCGGCGGCGCGTCCCTCGAGTTCCTCGAGGGCAAGACCCTGCCCGGCATCGCCGCGCTGGAGGGCTGAGCCATGGCAGAGGTAACCGGACGCCGGCCGCTGATGGCCGGCAACTGGAAGATGAACCTGAACCACCTCGAGGCGATCTCGCTGGTGCAGAAGCTGGCCTTCACGCTCAACGAGCAGCAGCTCAACGACGTGGAGGCGGTCGTCCTGCCGCCGTTCGTGGACATCCGCAGCATCCAGACGCTGGTCGACGGTGACAAGCTGCTGATCGGCTACGGGGCGCAGGACATCTCCGCGCACGTCTCGGGCGCCTACACCGGCGAGGTGTCGGGGGCCATGCTGGCCAAGCTCGGCTGCCAGTACGTGGTCGTCGGGCACTCGGAGCGCCGGCAGTACCACCGCGAGGACGACGCCCTGGTCAACGCCAAGGTGAAGGCGGCGCTGGCCAACGGCATCGCCCCGATCCTGTGCATCGGCGAGGGCCTCGAGATCCGCGAGGCCGGCGAGCACGTGGGCTACACCCTCGCGCAGCTCGACGCCGGCCTGGAGAAGATCAAGACCGACGAGGTCGAGAAGATCGTCATCGCGTACGAGCCGGTCTGGGCGATCGGCACCGGCAAGGTGGCCACGCCGCAGGACGCGCAGGAGGTCATCGGGGCGATCCGCACCCGGCTGGCCGAGAAGTACTCCGGCGGCATCGCCGACCGGGTGCGCATCCTCTACGGCGGCTCGGTGAAGCACGACAACGTCGCGGCGATCATCGAGCAGCCCGACATCGACGGCGCCCTCGTGGGCGGCGCGAGCATCGACGCCGAGGGCTTTGCCCGGATTGTCCGTCTCGGCAAGTAGGTCCGGTAACAGCGGAAACACCCAGCGTCGCGCGGCCTCTCGCAGGTCGCGCGACGCTCTGTTGTGCGGGCCACTCCCTGTTCCGCGGCCGTCCACCGGCGCCTAGAGTGGCGGGGTCCACCACCCCTTGACCTGGCGACGAGCCATCGGGCGCCGGCTCATCCGCCACGAACGGGTGATCCCTCCCGCGGGCCGCGCCGTGAGGACGAGCATGTTGTTCGACAGGCGCCGCCGGCGTGCCCTTTTCGCGACGTTTGCCGGACTGGCGCTGCTGGCAGCCGCTGGGTGCGGCGACGCCGACGCGAAGCACGGGCCCCAGCCGCCGAAGCAGGGCGGCACGCTCCGCGTCGTGGTGAGCGCCAAGCCGTCGCACCTCGACCCGCAGCGGGTCGCCACGGCCACCGAGGCCAACATCAGCCGGCTCGTCTCTCGCACGCTCACCACGTTCCGCTCCGAGCCGGGCGCGGCCGCCAGCGAGATCGTGGGCGACCTCGCCACCGACGCCGGCCGCCCGAGCGAGGGCAACCGGGTCTGGGACTTCCAGCTCAAGGACGACGTGCGCTGGGAGGACGGCACCCCGATCACCTGCGCCGACGTCAAGTACGGCGTCGAGCGCAGCTTCTCCGGCCTGTTCTCGGTGGCCCAGCCGTACGCCAAGATCTACCTCGCCGGCACGGACGGCTACGCCGGCCCCTTCGTCGGCGGCAACAACGGCGGCAAGGGCCTGCAGTCCGTGCAGTGCGTGGACGCCAAGAACATCCGATTCGTACTGAACCAGCCGATCGGCGACTTCGGGTACACGGTGGCGATGTCGCTCTTCGCCCCCGTCCCGCCCAAGCAGGACACCAAGAACGACTACGACAGGAAGCCGTTCTCCAACGGGCCGTACAAGCTGCAGGAGGCCACCGACCAGCAGCTGGTGCTCGTGCGCAACTCCTACTGGGACGCCAGGACCGACACCGTCCGCAAGGCCTACCCCGAGAAGATCGTCATCGAGGCCGACGGCGACCTGCCGACCGTCACGTCCAACCTGATCACCAGCGACGGCGACTTCGCCGACACGATCGACCTGGACAAGAACGTCGCGCCCAACTTCGTGCAGCAGGTCGTCAACGACCCGGAGCTGTCCGCCCGGGCCGTGCAGGGCAGCTACGGCGGCATCCGCTACCTCGCGATCAACAGCAGGCGGATCCCGTCCCTGCAGTGCCGCCAGGCCCTCATCTACGCCTTCGACAAGCGCAAGTTCCGCGCGGCCGCCGGCGGCTCGGTCTACGGCGACTACGCGACCACGATGATCGCCCCGCAGCTGAAGGCTCACAAGGACTTCGACCTCTACGACAGCGCGAACAACCTCGAGGGCAAGCCCGACGTGGCGATCAAGCTGATGGACGAGGCCAAGAATGCCGGCCAGCCCTGCCCGGCCACGCTCACCCTGTCGATCCCGGACCAGAAGGACATCCGCCGCCTGGCCACCACGATCGTGGAGAGCTACCAGCGGATCGGCATCCAGGTCAAGATCAATGGGATCGACCCGGAGACGTACTTCGACGTCATCGGCAACCCGGCGAACACCAACGACCTGCTGTGGGCCGGCTGGATCCCGGACTGGGCGAACGGCTCCGCGGTCATCCCGCCGCTCTTCGACGGCCGGCTGATCCCGACCAAGGCCAACGCGACCAACAACCAGGACTTCGGCCTGCTCGACGACCCCGAGGTCAACGAGGCCATCTCGGCCGCGCTGGCCGAGTCGGTGCCGGACCGGCAGTACCGGGAGTGGGGCGAACTGGACCAGAAGATCGCCGAGAAGGCCGTGACGATCCCGATCGTCTACATGAAGTCCCTGCGCATGGCCGGCTCGAACGTCCGCGGCGGCTTCATCCACCCGCAGTTCGGCCAGCCCGACCTGTGCGCACTCGGCCTCGCCTAGTAAGCTTCCGTCCGGTACAGCTCAGAGACCGCCCACCGAGAGGACGACCGCGCCATGACGGCGTTCGCCTACACCCTGATCGTGCTGCTGGTCATCACCAGCGTGCTGCTGACCCTGCTCGTGCTCCTGCACCGCGGCAAGGGTGGCGGCATGTCGAGCATGTTCGGCGGCGGTGTCTCGTCCAGCCTTGCCGGCTCCTCGGTCGCCGAGAAGAACCTCGACCGCTACACCCTGCTGGTCGGCATCATCTGGTTCGCCTGCATCGTGGGCCTCGGCCTCTGGCTGAAGATCGTCGAGAGCGGCGGCGCCTGAGCCAGCACCCCGGGATGTTCCTCACCTGCGCGCGGTCGGTAGAGTGACCGCGCGCAGGTGTTTTCGCCCACACTCCTGCCTCCGCACGACGTCGCGCCCCCCGACGAACAGGAGCGAGTAATCGTGGCAGCTGGCAACGCCATCCGCGGGACCCGAGTCGGCTCCGGCCCCATACGCTGGGCCGAGCGCGGCGAGCAGGCCCCTCGGCGCAGCATCACCTACTTCTGCGTCAACGGCCACGAGACCTCCCCGGCCTTCGCCGCCGAGATCACGCCCCCGGCCACCTGGGACTGCCCGCGCTGCGGCCTCCCGGCGGGCCAGGACGAGCAGGCCCCGCCGCAGCGGCCCCAGCCCGAGCCCTACAAGTCGCACCTCGCGTACGTGAAGGAGCGCCGCTCCGACGCGGACGGCGAGGCCATCCTGCAGGAAGCCCTGGCTCGGCTTCGGCAGCGCCGCGGATAACGGCGCCGGCAAACCTCGCATAGCGGGAATTGGGCCGGAGCGGCGCAAAAGCATTGCCGGCGGCAATAGCGAACCGGTATGACGGGGCCGAAAGGCCAAGGGCGGCGACCGGGCCGCCATATCGCATGCTGCGCCCTTGTAGGGCGCCACCCGCCCCGCGAACGATATGCGCGTCGGCATCCAGGCCGACCTCTGTTTCCGCTGGGGGGACAGCATGCGCATGTACACGCGGAGAAGAACCCTGCGCGCCATCACCGCGTCGGTGGCCGTCGCCGCCATGGTGGGGGCACTCGTGCCCGGCGAAGCCCACGCCGCCGGCGCGGTCGACTGCACGACGGTGACGCAGCAGCTGCAGCACAGCGAGCAGCAGCTGGCCGCGGCCGAGGCGGCGTATCTCCAGGCCGAGGCCGCCCTCGGCAAGGCCGAGCAGGCCCAGCAACAGGCCCAGAAGGCGTACGACCAGAGCACCACCGCCAGCGACCGGGCCACCCAGGAGCTGGACGCGGCGACGAAGGCCCTCAACGACGCCAAGGCCGCGATCGCCGCCTACGACCGGACGCTGAACGCCGTCAGCACCGACGCGGCGGCGGCTCAGCAGCTGCTCGGCACCCTGAAGACCGGCCTCCCGCAGGAGGGCAACCCGGTCGAGCAGCAGCTCAACCAGATATTCGACCGCGTCGACGACGGGGTGGAGCACTCGGCGAGCTCGGTCAAGACCGGATCGGTCGTGTACGCCCTCACCAGGCTGATCCCGGTGCTGGGGCAGGCCGCCGCGATGATCGAGCTGCTGCAGAAGGTACGGGCGCCGCTGCAGGAGATCGGCATCGCGTTCGCGCTGACCGCGGCGCTGGGCAAGATGCTCTTCGACGAGCTGGAGCTTTCCCGGCGCAAGCCCGAGCACGACGACGCGATGCGGCGGCTGCCCGACCTCGAGCGCCGCTACCGCGCCGCGTTCCAGGCGGTCAAGGACACCGCCGCGGCACACGGACAGCGGCAGAAGGAGCTCGACGCCGCCAACGATGCGCTGAAGAAGGCCCAGGACGCCGACGCGGCGGCTCGCAAGGCCCTGGGCGACGCCTGGTCGGCCGACAACTCGGCCTGGCAGGCCGTCCGGCAGTGCAGCGGCGGCGACGCCACCACCTCCGGCGACCCGCACCTGACCACGTTCGACGGCGCGCACTACGACTTCCAGCAGGTCGGCGAGTTCATCGCGGCGCGCTCCGACCGCGACGACTTCGCCGTGCAGGTGCGCCAGGCGCCGTGGGCCGGCACGTCGCGGACCGTCGCCGGCAACACCGCGGCGGCGTTCCAGGTCGCCGGGCACCGCGCGGCGGTGTACCTCGCCACCGGCGGCTCCGCCGTGACCACGACGGTCGACGGCAAGGGCGTCACCGCCGCCTCGACGACGCTGCCGGGCGGCGGCACGCTCGCCAATGACACCGGCTCCCGGCGGGCGACCATGACGTGGCCGGACGGCACCTTCGCGATCGTGAGCTACGCCGGCGGGGGTTACCTCGACCTGTCCGTCGGGCTCTCGTCCGCGCGGGCCGGCCACGTCAGCGGGCTGCTCGGCAACGCCAACCGCGATCCCTCGGACGACCTCGTGACCCGGGCCGGTGCGGCGCTGCCCTACCCGGCCACCGCGGCGCAGCTCTACGGCGCGTACTCGGAGAGCTGGCGGATCACCCAGGCGGAGTCGCTGTTCGACTACGCCGCCGGGCAGAGCACGGCGACGTTCACCGACCGCACGTTCCCGTCCGCCGTCGCGACCGTCGCCGACCTGTCCGCCGCCGTGCGGCAGGCCGCCACCGCCACCTGCCAGGCGGCCGGGGTGACGGATCCGGCGTACCTCGGCGACTGCATCCTCGACGTCGGCCTGACCGGCAACGCGGCGACGGCGCTGTCCGCCGCGAAGTCCCAGACCGTCGCCGTGGCCCCGCCGGCCGCGGGCGAGCTCGTGACCAACGGCGGCTTCGAGGGCCCGGACGACGTCGGCAGCTTCGCCGAGTACGGCGACGGCTCCACCGCCATGCCCGGCTGGACGGTGACGGGCAGCGTCGACCAGGTCGGCAGCTACTGGGCGGCCCAGGACGGCACCCAGTCGCTGGACCTGGCCGGCTCCTCCTCCGGCACGATCACCCAGACCGTGCCCACCACGGCCGGCACCACCTACGTCCTGAGCTGGTACCAGGCCGGCAACCCCGTCTGTGGCCAGCCGCTCAAGACCTTGACGGTCACCTGGAACGGCGCCACGGCGGCCACCACCACCTTCGACACGACCGGCCACGACGGCACCAACATGGGCTGGACCCGCCATCAGGTCCAGGTCACGGCGACCGGCCCCACGGCCACGCTCGCCTTCACCGACGCCACCGCGGACCACAGCCAGTGCGGCGTCGCCCTCGACACCATCTCCCTCACCAAGTCCTGACGCGCGCGGGCGGCGGCCCGGACCCGGGGTCCGGGCCGCCGCCTACAGGCTGATCAGGACGATCCCGGCGGCCACGAGGACGGCCGCGGCGATGCGCCGCCGGCCCAGGCGCTCGCCGAGGAACGCCACGCCGATGATCGCGCCGATGACGATGCTGGTCTCGCGCAGCGCGGCAATGGCGGCGGTCGCACCGCTGGTCTGGGCCCAGAGCACCAGGCCATAGGCGAGCAGGGAGAGCACGCCGCCCGTCAGCCCGCCGGCGGCGCTCTTGCGCGCCTCGGTGATCAGCTCGCGGCCGCGGCGGGCCCACGCCACGAGCGGGAGCACCGGCCCTTGCAGGAAGAACATCCAGGCGGTGTAGAGCAGCACCGGCGTGGCGTGCACTCCCGCGGCGTCCACGACGGTGTAGGCGGCGATCGCGACGCCGGTCGCCACCGCGGCGGCCAGCGCCGGCAGCCGGGCGCGGGTCGGCCGGCCCCGGTCGAGGGCCATGCTCACCAGGCCGGCCGAGATCGTGAGCACGCCGATCAGCTGCACCGCCGGCATGCCCCGGTGCAGCACCACGATCTCCAGCATGGCGACCAGCCACGGCGCGGTGCCGCGGGCGACCGGGTAGGCCTGGCTGAAGTCGCCGAGCTCGTAGCTGGCCCACAGCAGCAGCTGGTAGACGACGTGGATCAGGGCCGAGCCGACGATGTACGGCCACGAGCCGGCCGGCGGGAGCCCCAGCACGGCGACGGCGAGCCCGCCGATGACCGTGGAGGCGACGTTGATCAGCGCGAAGCCGACCAGCCGGTCCGGCGTTTGGTGCGCGACCGCGTTCCACACCGCGTGGAGGACGGCGGCCAGCAGCGTGACGGCCACGACGGCAGGGGAGAAGGCCAGCATCGAGGATCGAGGATATCGTCCATCGATGCGCGGCGCTGACCCCCGGAGGCGACGGCGCCGCGCAAAGCCGGCTCGACAGCAGAAAAGCCAGAAAGAACGCTCAGACCAGGCTGCGGAACTTCGGCGGCAGGTCGTGCGCGGCGGCCGAGTCGAGCAGCCACAGCGTCAGGTCGCGGCCGTGCACGCCCGCGGCCGGGACCTGGCGCGGACCCGCGTCGGCCAGGGCCAGGCTCACCGCGCTCGCCTTGCCCGCGCCCGACGCGATCAGCCAGACCTCGTCGGCCGTGTTGATGGCGGGCAGGGTCAGGGTGGTGCGGACCGGGGGCGGCTTCGGGCTGCCCCGCACCGCCGAGACCGGGCGCGTCTCGAACGTGACCGGGTGCTCCGGGAACACCGAGGCCACGTGGCCGTCCTCGCCGACGCCGAGCAGCACCACGTCGAAGTGCGGCAACTCTGCCGAGCCCGGCCGGGCCGCCTGCGCCAGCTCGGTGGCGTAGCGGGCGGCGGCGGCCTCGGCGTCGTCGCCGTCCGGGCCGTCCGAGGGCGGCATCGGGTGGACGCGGGTCGGGTCGAGCTTCAGGGCGTTCAGGAAGGCGGCGCGGGCCTGGGTCTCGTTGCGCTCGTCGTCGCCGGCCGGCAGGAAGCGCTCGTCGCCCCACCACAGGTTGACCCGGGTCCAGTCGACCGCGTCGCGGGCCGGGCTGTCGCGGACGGCCTGGTAGATCTGGGCGGCGATGCGGCCGCCGGTCAGCACGACCGTGGCCTCGCCGCGTTCGGCCTGGGCGTCCGTCAGGCGGACGATCAGGCGGGCGGCGGCGGTCTCGGCCAGCAGGCGCGGCTCGGTGTGGACGATCACCTTGCTCTGGGTCACGACGCCACATGCTCCTCTACGGGCGCACCGGGCTCCGGCGCGGGGGCCGCCTCTGGGCGCTCGGCCAGGGCCGGGTCCTTCCAGATGTGCACGCGTGGGGCGCTGTGCTCGGCGAGGCGGCGCTTGCCGGTGCCGGCGGCCAGGGCGGCCGCGTACGGCTGGTCCGGGTCCAGCCGGCGCAGCTCCTCGGCCAGCTCGTCGCCCAGCGGGCGGCGGGTCAGCGGCAGGATGCGGTCCGGCTGGCCGGTGCGCTGCAGGGTGGCGACGCCCGCGTTGAGGTCGCGGACCAGCTTCATCTCGTTGCCGTCCTCGAGCTGCAGCTCGACCGCCTCCATGATCTTGCCGGAGCCGGTGCGGCGGGTCGGGTGGACGCCCAGGCGGGCCTCCAGCCAGCCGCCGAGCAGCAGTGCGGTCGGGTCGTGCTCGGGGGCCACGACGGTGACGGCCCGCACGCCGACCCGGTTGGCGTCGAAGGCGCCGGCCAGCAGGGTGCGCCACGGGGTGATCCGCGACCACGCCAGGTCGGTGTCGCCGGGCACGTAGTCGTCCGAGCGCACGCGCAGCGCGGCGACCGGGTCCTCGGCCTGGGCGCTGTCGGTGATGCGCCGGTCGGCCACCACGCCCAGCGGGTCGTAGGCGATGCGCTCCGGCGGGGTGCACTGCCACCAGGTCACCACCGGGACGTCCGGGGCGAGCAGCGGCATGACCACCGACTCGGCGTGCAGCGCCAGGCGGCCCTGCATGCGCATCACGACCGCCTCGCACGGCCCCAGCCGGCCGCCGACCACGATCTCGGCGTCGAGCCGCGAGCGCTGCTGCGTCACGTCGGCCCGCACGATGATGAGCAGCCGGCACGGGTGGGCGGAGGCGGCGATGGTGGCGGCCGCCTCGGCCTCGCGGACCTGGCGCTCGTCGACCGCCGCGATCAGGGTCAGGGCCAGGCCGCTGGTCAGGCCGCCGGCGCTGCGCCGTTCGTTGGCCAGGGCCTTGACCACCTCGATGCCGGTGGTGTCCCACAAACCGATCATGTCCATGTCTCCCTTGTTGGCCCTACGCCCGGCGCCAGGCGCGGCCCTCGCGGGCCAGCATCTCGTCGGCGGCCCGCGGCCCCCACTCGCCCGCGCGGTACGGCTCGGGCGTGGAACCGGCCCAGGCCGCCTCGAGCGGGTCGATCACGTTCCAGCTGGCCTCGACCTCGGCCGAGTCGGGGAACAGCGTCTTGTCGCCGATGAGGACGTCGAGGATGAGCCGCTCGTACGCCTCCGGACTCGCGTCGGTGAACGCCTCGCCGTACTGGAAGTCCATCGCGATGTCGCGGACCTCCATCGTGGTGCCCGGCACCTTGGAGCCGAACTTCAGCATCACGCCCTCGTCCGGCTGGACCCGGATGACCAGCTGGTTGTTGCCGAGCATCTCCACGTCGGCGTCGTGGAACGGCAGGTGCGGGGCCTTCTTGAACAGCACCGCGAGCTCGGTCACCCGCCGCGGCAGGCGCTTGCCGGCCCGGATGTAGAAGGGCACCCCGGCCCAGCGGCGGTTCTGGATGCCCAGGCGCACCGCCACGTACGTCTCCGTCTTCGACTCCGCCGGGACGTCCTTCTCCTCGATGTAGCCGGGGACCCGCTCGCCGGCCACCCAGCCGGTCAGGTACTGCCCCCGCACCGTCTGCGTGGACACGTCGGCCGGCACCTTGATGGCGTTGAGCACCTTGAGCTTCTCGGTGCGGATCGCCTCGGCGTCGAAGGCCGTCGGCTCCTCCATCGCCACCAGGGCGAGCAGTTGCAGCAGGTGGTTCTGCAGTACGTCGCGGGCCGTCCCGACCGTGTCGTAGAACCCGGCGCGGGTGCCGATGCCGACGTCCTCGGCCATGGTGATCTGCACCGAGTCGACGTAGTTGGAGTTCCACACCGGCTCGAACAGGTTGTTGGCGAACCGCAGCGCCATGATGTTCTGGACGGTTTCCTTGCCCAGGTAGTGGTCGATGCGGAAGACGTCGCGGGCGGTGAAGGCGTCGTCGACGAGGTCGTTGAGCTGCTTGGCCGAGGACAGGTCGTAGCCGAACGGCTTCTCCACCACGACCCGGCGCCAGCCGCCGGACTTCGCGTTGTCCGACATGCCGGTCCGCTCGAGCTGCTTGAGCACGACCGGGAAGGCCGACGGCGGGATCGACAGGTAGAACGCCGCGTTGCCCGGGATGCCGGACTCGTCGTGCAGGTCGCTGAGCGTCTGCGCCAGGTGGTCGAAGGCCTGGTCGTCCTCGAACGAGCCGGGCACGAACTTGATGTTCCCGGCCAGGCGCGCCCACACCTCCTCCCGCCACGTGGTGCGGGCGCCGTTCTGGGCCGCCTTGCGGGCCAGGTCCTCGAAGTCGCCGTCGCCCCAGTCGCGCCGGGCGAAGCCGAGCACCGCGAAGCTGGGCGGCAGCAGACCCCGGTTGGCCAGGTCGTATACGGCCGGGATGAGCTTCTTGCGGGCCAGGTCACCGGTGACGCCGAAGATGACCAGCGCGCACGGCTCGGGAATCCGAGGCAGTCGCCGGTCCTGCGGGTCCCGCAGCGGATTGGTCATCAGTCTCACCCTCCGAGGGCGGCCAACAGTTGGTCGATACCGGTTGCCCGGTCGGTCAGATGGAGCCGGAGCCGCGGCCCGCGCCCCTCCGCCGCCGCCTGGGCGGCCAGGAGCCGGTCGAACGTGTAGGGCCGGCCGGGCACCGGCACGTCGTCGCCCGCGGCGGTGATCTGGATCAGCGCGCCGAGCCCGGGCAGCGGCGGGCGCGGCCCCCAGCCGAACGTGACGGCCCGCGCCACCCTCCCGGCGAGGGCGTCGCGGACACCGGCCGCCGCGGCGTCGGCCTCGCGGTCGAGGTGCGCGGCAACCGCCACGTACCCACCTTCGGGCACGCGACGCATCAGTTCGTCGACCGCGCCGATCACGGTCGTGGCGCGCGTCTCGCCGTACACCTCGATCGCCCCCTCGACGAGGGCGGGTCCGGGGCCGAGCGCGCCGGCCACGAGCGCGGCCTGCTCCCAGGCGAGCAGCTGCGCGCCGAGCGGGCCGTTGACGGACAGGTCGGGGGCGAGGCTGCGGACCTGGTTGCGGCCCAGCACCCCGCCGACGGTCACGCTGAGCACGTCCGGGCCCTCGTGGCCCCAGGAGGACGGGTTCTCGAGGACGACCGGGACGACGTGGGGCGCGACGGCGGCGAACAGCCACTCGAGCCACTCGCCGAGGCCGTCGATGCCGGAGCCGTCCGGGGCCACGGCGAGCTTGTTCCGCCCGTTGCGGGCCGCCTCGCCGACGGCCACGCCGAGGGCCAGCCCGGGCGAGAGATCCGGAGCTTCCGACCTGCGCGGCGTGGGCACGGGACCGACCGGGCCGAAGCCGATCGGGTGCGGGCGGCCGGGGGCCAGGGACGGGGCGAGCAGCGACCGCGCCTGGTCGAGCAGCGCGGCGATGTCGGCGCCGGCCAGGCCGGGAGCCACCAGGGAGTAGGGGCTCAGGGCCGAGTGGGGCGGCGCGGAGGTCAGGAAGGTCTCGGCGCCCAGCGCGGCCCAGGGGGAGCCGGGGGCGGCCACGACGACCAGGTGGCGGGTCAGCTCGTCGCCGAGGAACGCGCCGAACATCCGCAGGTAGGCATCGATCTCGGGGTCGGGCTCGCCGGCGAGCACGAGGGCGGTCCGCGCGAGCGACTCCGGGGACAGGGCCTGCTGCGGGGAGAGCAGCGACAGGCCCAGGGTGGTGGCGATGGCCCGGGACGCCGCGGCGGGCGCGCCGGTCGCCAGGAGGGCGACGCGGTCGAGGCCCCGCGAACGCAGGGCCTCGATCCGGTCGGACAGGTCCGGGCCGGGCAGCGCGGGTGAGGCGGGGAGCAGGGTGCGATCGCCGACGGGCGCGGCGCCGAAGACCGTGAGACCGGCGGCCGCGACCACGTCGTCGAGCAGCTCAGACACCCAAACCCCCTGTATGCCCTCATCTTGGCGCCCGCGGGTGGCGGGCGCGTCGAGAACCCGTGAAACCTCAGGCCGCGGAGTCCAGCGCCTTCTGCACCGTCTCGATCATCTCCTTGCCGCTGACGGTGAACTTCTCCACGCCCTCGCGCTCGAGGACCTCGACGACGTCGTCGTAGTCGATGCCCTGGGCGGCCAGCGCGTCCATCACCTGCTTGGCCTCCTCGTAGCCGCCGGTGACGGCGTCGAGGCGGACCTCGCCGTGGTCGGCGAACGCGTGGATGACCGACTCGGGCATGGTGTTGACCGTGCCGGGCGCGACGAGCTCCTCGACGTAGATCACGTCGCGGTACTCCGGGTTCTTCGTCGAGGTCGAGGCCCACAGCGGCCGCTGCGGGTTCGCGCCCGCGTCGGCCAGGACCTGCCAGCGCGGCTCGGCGAACTTCCGCTCGTAGAGCTGGTAGGCGAGCTTGGCGTTGGCGATCGCCGCCTTGCCCTTCAGCGCCTTGGCCTCGTCCGTGCCGATCTTGTCGAGGCGCTTGTCGTACTCCGTGTCGACCCGCGACACGAAGAAGGACGCCACCGAGGCGATCTTCGTGAGGTCGTGCCCGTTGGCCTTGGCCTGCTCGATGCCGGCGAAGAATGCCTCGATGACGGCCTCGTAGCGCTCCAGCGAGAAGATCAGCGTGACGTTGACGCTGATGCCCTCGGCCAGGGTCGCCGTGATGGCCGGCAGGCCCTCCCTGGTCGCCGGGATCTTGATGAAGAGGTTGTCGCGGTCCACCAGCCACCACAGCGCCTTGGCCTCGGCGGCGGTGCGGGCGGTGTCGCCGGCCAGCGCCGGGTCGACCTCGATCGAGACCCGGCCGTCGATGCCCTTGCTGGCGTCGGCGGCGGGCTTCATCACGTCACAGGCCCAGCGCACGTCGTAGCCCATGACCGAGCGCATCGCCTCGGCGACCGAGGTCTCGCGCAGGGCGAGGTCGCTGACCTGGGAGGCGTAGTCCTCGGCCGAGGTGACCGCCTTGGCGAAGATGGTGGGGTTGGTGGTGACCCCGGCCACGTGCTGGTCGCGGCGCAGCTTGTCCAGCCCGCCGCCGCTCAGCCGCTGCCGGGAAAGGTCGTCGAGCCAGATCGCCACGCCAGCGGCAGCGAGTTCGGCCAGCCGATCGGAACTCATCGCGGTCTCCTTCTGGTACTCAGTTGCCGGAAGTGCTGCCGGTGATCTCGCCGGCCTTGGCGAGGGAGGCGTGCGCCGCCGCGACGACGTGCTCGACGGTGAAGCCGAACTGCTCGAACAGCACCTGGTAGGGGGCGCTCGCGCCGTAGTGCTCGATGCTCACCGGCACGCCGGCGTCGCCGAGGTACTTGTGCCAGGACATCGCGATGCCGGCCTCGACGCTGACCCGGGCCTTCACGCCCGTCGGGATCACCTGCTGGCGGTAGGCCGCGTCCTGCTCCTCGAACCACTCCTGGCACGGCATCGACACCACGCGGGCCGGGATGCCCTCGGCCTCCAGGCGCTCCTGGGCCTTGACCGCGAGCTGCACCTCGGAGCCGGTGGCGATGATGATCACCTGCGGCTGCCCGTCGGAGGCGTCCTTAAGGACGTAGCCGCCCTTGGCCACGTTGTCGGCCGGCGCGTAGACGGTGCGGTCCAGCGTCGGCAGGTTCTGCCGGGTGAGGGCCAGCGCGACCGGCTGGTCCGTGCGCTCCAGCGCCACCTTCCAGGCCTGCGCGGTCTCGTTGGCGTCGCCGGGGCGGACCACGGCGAGGTTCGGGATCGCCCGCAGCGCCGACAGGTGCTCGATCGGCTGGTGGGTCGGGCCGTCCTCGCCGAGGCCGATCGAGTCGTGCGTCCACACGTAGACGACCGGCTGCCGCATGAGCGCGGCCAGGCGCACCGCGGGGCGCATGTAGTCGGAGAAGACGAGGAACGTGCCGCCGTAGGGGCGGGTCGGGCCGTGCAGCTTGATGCCGTTGAGGATGGCGCCCATGCCGTGCTCGCGGATGCCGAAGTGCAGCGTCCGGCCGTACTCGTTGCCCGGGAACGTCTTGGTGGCGAACTCCGCCGGCAGGAACGAGGGCTCGCCCTCCATCGTGGTGTTGTTGCTCTCGGCCAGGTCGGCCGAGCCGCCCCACAGCTCCGGCAGCACCCCGGCGAGCGCGCCGAGCGTGTCGCCGGACGCCTTGCGGGTGGCCACGCCCTTCTCGCTGGGCGGGAACTCCGGCAGCGCCTTCTCCCAGGCGTCGGGCAGCCCGCCCGCGAGCAGCCGGTCCAGCAGCGCCGCCCGCTCGCCGGCGCCCTCGCGCCAGGCGGCGAAGCTCTCGTCCCACGCGGTGTGCAGCTCCCGGCCGCGCACGATGGCGCCGCGGGTGTGCGTGAGGACCTCGTCGGTCACCTCGAAGGACTGCGCCGGGTCGAAGCCCAGGATCTCCTTGGTGGCGGCGATCTCCTCGGCGCCGAGGGCCGAGCCGTGGACCTTGCCGGTGTTCTGCTTCTTCGGCGCCGGCCAGCCGATGATGGTGCGCAGCGCGATGAACGACGGCTTGTCGGTCACGGCCTTGGCGGCCTGGATGGCGTCCCACAGCGCGTGGACGTCCTCGGTGTAGACGCCGTCGCCGGCGTCGTGGCCCTTGCGCCAGTCGACGACCTGCACGTGGAAGCCGTACGCCTCGTAGCGCGCGGCCACGTCCTCGCTCTTGGCGACCCGGGTGTCGTCCTCGATCGAGATCTCGTTGTCGTCGTAGATGACGGTCAGGTTGCCCAGCTTCTGGTGCCCGGCCAGCGCGCTGACCTCGTGGCTGATGCCTTCCTCGATGTCGCCGTCCGAGCACAGGACGTACACGTCGTGATCGAAGAGGCTCTCCCCGGCGGCCGGCTGCGGGTCGAACAGGCCCCGCTCGCGGCGGGCGGCCATCGCGAAGCCGACCGCGTTGCCGATGCCCTGGCCCAGCGGGCCGGTGGTGGTCTCGACGCCGGCGGTGTGGCCGTGCTCGGGGTGGCCCGGGGTCAGGGAGTTCCACTGCCGCAGCGACTTGAGGTCGTCGAGGCTCAGGCCGTAGCCGGCCAGGTACAGCTGGATGTACAGCGTCAGGCTGGAGTGGCCGCACGAGAGCACGAAGCGGTCCCGGCCGAGCCAGTTCGGATCGGTGGGATCGTGGCGCATCACCTTCTGGAACAGAAGGTAGGCGGCCGGTGCCAGGCTCATCGCGGTGCCGGGATGTCCGTTGCCGGCCTTCTCGACGGCGTCCATCGCCAGCACCCGGACCGTGTCGACCGCACGCCGGTCGACGTCGGACCAGGACAGCTCGGGACCCTTGACCTCTTCATCGCTCACGGCGGTGCTGCTCCTGTCGAACGGGGAGGTTGCGTTTTCCTCGAAGGGGTTATCAGGTCGACCCTACCCACCAACGGGTGGCGCCACGCTCGGTCGACCAGGTTTCGGACATCGGCGACGCTGCCGGCGGCAACCGTAGTCGATACCCGCATCCGCCCCGGCCAGTCACCAGGGGCGCGCCGGGGCCGAACTTGATCGATTCAGCTGTGCGCGAAATCCGGGGCGCGCCGCCTTTCCCGGGGTGTTCCCGCGGCCCGGACCGGCGCCTCCGGGCCCCGTCCGCCCGGGGGTGCCGTCCGACCTGCGCCGATCCTGTTCTACGATGCGGAGGCCCGCTGGTCTCGGCGGGACCCTCGCTCCGCCGCACGCTCCACCCGACCTCGGCCCGCCAGCACGATCCGGCCGGCGGGCGTCAGGCGCGGCCGACGCCGGAAGGTGGCACTCCAGACGTGACGCAGCTCGTCGACCACGCAGTCGTAGATCAGCGCGGGTCCGGGCCGGTCCGTCCCACGTCGGCGGCGGCCCTGGCCAGGGCTCAGCAGGCGGAGGCGGCCGGACGGCGGGCGAGTCTCGCCGCGGTGGTGAAGGCGTACGTCTCGCTCACCAAGCCGCGCATCATCGAGCTGCTGCTGATCACCACCGTCCCGGTGATGTTCCTGGCCGCGCGCGGCCTGCCCTCGCTGTGGCTGGTCCTCGTCGTGCTGGTCGGCGGCTCGCTCGCGGCCGGCGCGGCCAACGCGCTCAACTGCTACATCGACCGCGACATCGACCAGCTGATGAAGCGCACGTCGCGCCGTCCCCTGGCCACCCACACCGTGTCGCCGCGCAGCGCCCTGATCTTCGGGCTGACCCTCGCCGCGGTCTCCACGGTGCTCATGGCGACGCTCACCAACCTGCTCGCCACCGCGCTGACCGTCGGCGCCATCGCCTACTACGACCTCGTCTACACGCTGTGGCTCAAGCGCACCACGCCGCAGAACACGGTGTGGGGCGGCGCCTGCGGGGCGGCCCCGGTGCTGATCGGCTGGGCCGCGGTCACCGGCGGGCTGTCGTGGACCGCCTGGATGCTGTTCGCGGTCGTGTTCCTCTGGCAGCCGCCGCATTTCTACGCGCTGGCGATCAAGTTCAAGGACGACTACGCGCGGGCCGGCATCCCGATGCTGCCCGTCGTCGCGAGCATGCGCCGGGTCGGGATCGAGACGGTGGTGTACAGCTGGCTCACCGTCGGCGCCTCCGTCGCGCTCTGGCCGATGGGGATGACCCCGCTGTACGGCATCGTCGCGGTCGTCACCGGCGCGCTGCTGCTGGTCGAGGCGCACCGGCTGCACGGCCGGGCCCGGCGCAACGAGCCGCTGAAGCCCATGCGGCTGTTCCACTGGTCGGTCACGTACCTCACGCTGCTGTTCATCGCCGTGGCCGTGGACGCCCTCATCCAGTAGGGCCCCAACCCCGCCCGAAATGCCGGTCTCAACGGGACTTCACCCAGAAACGCCCGAATTTTTTGTCATATCCACGCCGGTTTACCGGAAGTGACAAACGTCTCGCCGTGAGCGCCGCGACGGCGTGAGGAAAATCCGGATATTGACCGATTTGGCCGGGCGAATCGGCGCGGGGGGCCAGTAAACCTGTTCGTAACAACGGTCACAACGGCGACGCAGTTCACCCGCACGTGGCCTGACGTCCCTCTAGTGTGGCGCTCATGGCAGATGGTTCAGATACGACGATGACCCTGAGCCGCCCGGTGCCGGGCAGCCTCATCACCGGCATCAAGTCCTTCGCGGAGGACCACGGCGGCGCCAAGGCGGTCATCGAGTACGTCGGCCGGCGCGGTGCCCGCATCGTGCTCGTTGGCGAGGACGGCGTCTGGGGCGACCAGTTCGCCGATGGCACGGACATTGCCCGCTCCGCCTGCATGCAGGCCGGGGTCACGATCGAAAACGGGTGGGAGCGCGAGCTGCTGGAGCAGATGCGGCCGAGCAACGACCTGTGGCGCTCGATGGGCCGCCGCACGCTGTCGCGCTGAGCGGCGTCCGGACCGACCTGGACCACCGGCGGTATCGTCGCCGGGTGAGCCAAGATCAGACCTTTTCGTCCACCGCGACCCGGGCCGCCGCCCGGGTCGCTCTCGTTACCTGTGCCGACCTGCCCGACCTCGACGAGGACGACCGGGCGCTGGTGCCGGCCCTCGCCGAGCGCGGGATCGCCGCCGAGCCGGTCGCCTGGACCGACCCGGGCGTGGACTGGTCCGCCTACGACCTCGCCGTGATCCGCAACACCTGGGACTACGCCCGCCGCCGCGAGGAGTTCGTCGCCTGGGCCCGCGGGGTGCCGCGGCTGGCCAACGCGGCCGCCGTGATCGAGTGGAACACCGACAAGCGTTACCTGCGCGACCTCGCCTTCGCCGGCATCCCCGTGGTCCCCACCGCCTGGGTCGAGCCGGGCGAGCAGTGGCGGCCGGTGGGCACCGGCGAGATCGTGGTGAAGCCGGCGGTCAGCGGCGGCAGCATCGACACCGGGCGCTACGACCTCGCCACCCAGGCCGACCGGGCCGCCGAGCTCGTGCGCACCCTGCTGGCCGACGGGCGGGTGGTGATGATCCAGCCGTACCTCGCCGGGGTCGACACCGCCGGGGAGACCGCGCTGCTGTTCTTCCACGGGACGTTCAGCCACGCCATCCGCAAGGGCGCCATCCTCACCGGACCCTACGAGGGCACCGAGAAGCTGTACCAGAACGAGAACATCTCGCCGCGCGAGCCCTCCGCCGCCGAGCTGGCCCTGGCCAAGGAGGTCCTCGCCGCGCTGCCGGCGCCGGCC
This sequence comes from Dactylosporangium sp. NPDC051485, assembly GCF_040682015.1. Taxonomy (NCBI): domain Bacteria; kingdom Bacillati; phylum Actinomycetota; class Actinomycetes; order Micromonosporales; family Micromonosporaceae; genus Dactylosporangium; species Dactylosporangium sp. NPDC051485. Next base: position 76,678 of record NZ_JBFAZW010000021.1, on the reverse strand, counting down.
GAGGAGCTGCTCTACGCCCGGGTCGACCTGCTGCCGTCCCCGGAGGGCCCCGTCGTCATCGAGGTCGAGCTGACCGAGCCGTCGCTGTTCCTCGGCCACGCCCCGGGCTCGGCCGGCCGCCTGTCGGACGCCATCGAGCGGCACCTGCGGCTCCGATAGCGACCCAGCACGCCGATCACGCCGGCCGCCTGTCGAGCGGCGCCTGCGGCTCAGGTGGCGGCCCCGCGCGCCGATGTGGACGGGGTGAAACGGCGCATCGGCGCGGCTCTCGTGCTGACCGCCGCCCTGACCTGCGGGGTGGCGGGCTGCAGCATGCTCCCGGGCCTCGGCGACGGCACCGGCGACACCTCCACCGGCAAGGGTCCGGGCAAGGTGGTGAACCTGCCGGAGAAGACCGTGTACCTGCGCGGCGACGCCGGCCCGTCGCCCGGCGTCACCGGCAGCGCGGTCCGCGGCCCGATCGCCTCCATGTCCCCGTTGCCGACCCGGGCCCGCGCCACCGTCACGCGCGGCGCCACGCCGGCCGACTGCACCGGCGTGGTGCGCCCGGGCGTGGTCAACGGCGCCGACGTCACGCCCGGCACGACCTCGGCCGTGGTCAGCTGGTGGAACATCGGCGATCCGGCGATCGTGGAGTACCGGCTGGCCCCGGTGCCCCAGCATCTCTACATGGGCAGCCAGCCGCCGTGGGCCTGGCAGACGGTGGCGCCGGCCCGGGGCTGCACCCGGGTCAGCAGCACAGTTACCGGGCTCACCTCCGGCGCGCCCTACGTCTTCGTCGTCCACGCGGTGCTGAAGCGGTACGAGTCGCTGCCCCCGAACGCCCCGGAGGTGGCGCGCAGCAACGCCGTTGTGATGCGGTAGGGCCATGGCGAACCTTCCGGAGGCGGCCGACGCGCCGCTGCTGACGTACTACGACGACGCCACCGGCGAGCGGACCGAACTGTCCGCCACCGCGCTCGGCGAGTGGGCCGCGCGGGTCGCCGGGCTGCTGCGCGAGGAGTGCGGGCTGGGCGACGGCAGCCGGGGCGCGGTGCTCCTGCCGCCGCACTGGCTCACCGCCGCCGCCCTGCTCGGCGCCTGGTCGTCCGGGATCGCGCTGTCGCTGCGGGTCAAGGCGACCGCCGGCCTGCCGTCGCTGGAGCCCGGCGGGGACGCGCCGTTCGACGTGACCCTCGTCGCCGCCGACCGCATCGGCTCGTGGCTGGAGGACGTGCCCGAGGGCAAGCACCGGTTCTCCTGCTTCGCCGAGGATCCGCCCGAGGGGTACCGCGACCTGCGCGCCGCCCTCGACACGCACCCGGCGCACGTGCCGGCGTTCGGGCGGACCAGGAGTACCGATGCCGCCAGCGTCGACGGGACGACCTTCGGCGAGTGGGGCGGCCTGGCCGCGGAGCTCGGGGAGCGCTTCGGGCTGCGGGCCGGGGACCGGCTCCTGGTCGACGCCGCCGAGCACGAGCACCCGGTGAAGTGGCTGCTGGCCCCGCTGGCCGCGGGCGCCTCCGTGGTGCTGTGCGCCAACGCCACCCCGGAGGCGCTCAGGGCGCACGCGAAGGCCGAGGGGGTCACCCGCACCCTGCAATGACAACCAGTTGGTTGTTAAAGCGATCGGTTGTGGGTACGGTCGGGGCATGGCGGTTGTCACCGACGAGCTGAGCCTCGTCTTCGCGGCCCTGGCCGACCCGACCCGGCGGGCCATCCTGGAGCGTCTCGCCGAGGGCGAGGCCACCGTGCACCAGCTGGCCGAGCCCTTCGCGATGACCCAGCAGGCGGTCTCCAAGCACCTCAAGGTGCTGGAGAACGCCCGGCTCATCTCGCGCGGCCGCGCCGCCCAGTCGCGCCCGTGCGCGCTGGAGCCCGAGCGCCTGGCCGAGGCGGTCGGCTGGATCGAGCGGCACCGGCAGGTGTGGGCGCAGCGCCACGACCGCCTGGCCGCCCACCTGCAGCGCCTGCAGGGCGGTGCCGCATGACGGAGGTGGGTGAGCTCACGTTCAGCCGGATCCACGAGGCCGGCCCCGAGCTGCTGTTCGACTGCATGACCAGGCCCGAGCACCTGACCCACTTCTGGGGCCCGGCCGGCACCACCACCCCGCTCGACGGCATCGTCGTCGACCTGCGCCCCGGCGGCGCCTTCGAGACCACGATCGTCGGCGGCGACGGCGGCACGCACACCATGCGGGCCGTGTACGCCGAGATCGACCGCCCGCGCCGGCTCGTCTGGATCGAGCCCGGCGTCGAGGGCGGCATGCGCACCGAGATCACCTTCGTCGACCTCGGCGACGGCCGTACCGAGGTCGTCACCCACCAGACCAACGTCCCGGCCGCCTTCCTCGCCGCCCAGGCCCGGGCCGGGTTCGCCACCAGCCTGGACCGCTTCGACGCCTACCTGGCCGACCTCACCCGAGACCGTTAGGAGCCCCATGCCCACCGTCACCTCGACCGACGGCACCGCCATCGGCTACGAGCGCACCGGCGCCGGTCCCGTCCTGGTCCTGGTCGACGGCGCCATGTGCTACCGCGCCGCCGGGCCGATGCGCCCGCTCGCCGCCCTGCTGCGGGAGCACTTCACCGTGGTCACGTACGACCGGCGCGGCCGGGGCGAGAGCGGCGACACGCCGCCGTTCGACCCCCGGCGGGAGGTCGAGGATCTTCAGGCCGTCGTCCGGGCGGCGGGCGGGTCGGCCCGCCTCTGCACCATGTCGTCCGGGGGCGCGGTCGGGCTGGCCGCCGCCGCGCAGGGCTCCGGCATCACCGCGCTCGCCGTCTACGAGCCGCCGTTCGTCGGGCCCGACCCGGCGTACTCGGCGCGGCTGGCCGAGCTGCTCGCCGCCGGCCGCCGCGGCGACGCCGTGGCGCTGTTCATGGGCAGGGTCGGCATGCCGGCCGAGGCGATCGCCGGGTTCCGGGCCTCGCCGGCCTTCGCCACCCTGGAGGCGATCGCCCCGACCCTGGCCTACGACGACGCCGCGCTCGCCCCGGGCAAGGTGCGGCCCGAGGTGACCGCGTCCGTGGTGGTGCCGACCGTCGTCGTCGCCGGCGGGGCCAGCCCGGCGTGGCTGCGCGACGCCGCCCGGGAGACCGCGGCCGCCCTGCCCGGGGCCGCCTTCGAGGTGCTGGACGGCCAGACCCACGACGTCGACCCGGCCGCCCTGGCCCCCCTGCTGGTCAAGCTGCTGGGCTGAGCCGCATGTGCCGGCGGCGGCGCAGGCGGACCGCCGTCAGCGCCGCCGTCAGGCCGACCAGCAGCAGCGCGCAGGCCGCGCCGTGGGCCAGGCCGCGCTGCAGGTAGCCGGCGTCGGTGAGGTCGATCGCGTAGGTGCCGATCTCCCGGTTCGACCACAGCGGCAGCAGCTTGGCCGAGCTCTTGGCCGGGTCCATGAGGAACTGCAGGCCGACCATCGTGATGAGCAGCAGCGTGCCCTCCAGGTCGCGGGGCACCACGGCGCCGATGAGCAGCCCGAGCGGCGCCGCCACCACGACCGTCACGGCGATCATCAGCCCGACCGCGGCCGGCCGGCGCAGGTCCTGGTCGACGGCGATGATGACCCAGTAGGCGGCGCCGAGGGTCAGGCCGATGCCGATCAGGGCGAGCAGCCGCCCGGTGTAGAGCTGCCAGGGCCGGTAGCCGCCGATGCGCAGCCGCGGCTCGGCGCCCTTGGCCGCGGTGCCGGAGAACAGGGCCAGGGCGCTCACCGCGAAGGCCAGGCCGAGGCTGGCGAACCGGATCGACTGGCCCACCTTCTCGTCGTGGCGGGCCAGGTAGAAGGCGAGCGGCACGAAGGCCAGCAGGGCGAGGGCGCCGCGGCGGCGCAGCAGGTCGCGGGCCACCATTTCGGCCACGATGAGGGTCTTGCGCATCTCACACCGCCACGGGGGTCAGGTCCAGAACCGTGTCGACCCGGTCCAGGACGTTGAGCATGTGGGTCACCACCACGACCGCGCGGCCCTCCTCGCGCCAGCGGAACACCCACTCCCAGAAGTCGGTGTAGGAGCCGCGGTCGAAGCCCTGGTACGGCTCGTCGAGCAGGATCAGGTCCGGGTCCCCGAGCGCGGCCAGCACCAGGTTCAGCTTCTGCTGGGTCCCGCCGGACAGGTGCCGGGCCGTGGCCGGGCCGCTCGTGTCCCACGACAGCATCCGCGCCATGCGCCGGCCGGCCCTGCGCGACGCCGCCCGGCCCGTGCCCCGCGCGGCGCCGAAGAGCTCGAAGTGCTCGTCCGGGCACAGGAACTGGAACAGCCCGGCCTGCTGGGGGCAGTACCCGACGGTGCCGCCGATCGTCACGGTGCCCTCGTCGGGGCCGACCAGCCCGGCGCAGATCTTGAGGAACGTGGACTTGCCGGCGCCGTTCGCCCCGACGACCGCCGCGACCTGTCCGGCGCGCACCGTCAGGTCCACGCCGTTCAGGACGCTCCTGCGGCCGTAGCGCTTGGCTATGCCGCGGGCTTCCAGCCGTACCATTGCCATAAATCGGATCGTAACGGTGCCACGGCCGGATCGATGCCCCGACGAAGTCCAGGGCCGTCCGGGCCGGCCGTCATATGCGATCCCCGGGGTGATGAGCGGCCGGGAGCCGAGCCTGCCGAGCATCGGGGACTCGCGGGGCGGAACAAGGGCACCGGCGCCGGCCCCGCGGGGCCGGCGCCGGTGTGCCTACAGGAAATCGGTGAATCCCGGACGGAATCGGTCATCGGGCTTCCCGAATGTCGTGAATGCGAGTCCGCCCCGTGGTTCGACCCCCGGGAGATGTTCGATCATGCGATCGTGTTCAATGACACACGCCAATGCCTGTGTCAGGTCGGACTCGAGCTGGTGGACCGCCTCTTCGAGGTCCTCCTCCCGCCGTGACCAGTCGATGTCGGCCTCGCGTAGCTGCTGTCCGGCGAGCTTCGCGACGGCCTCCGGATCGGTGACCGCGACTTCCAGGCGGCAGTAGATCTGCATGATGAGCGGTTCCGTGTGCCCCATCGAAGAAGGGTCGCACATCGATGATGCAGGGCTCCAGAAAGTGCAGATGAATTTACAACTCGGCAATGCTGTGCGAGTTTCGTGATGATCCGGTGCAGGTGAGCCGCGACGGCGCCGGCCGCTGGCAGCATTCGCCCCGTGCCCTCGACCTTGCCGACCCATCCGCTGGCCGTCCTGCCGCTCAAGCTCTGGCGCCCCCGCTGGTTCGACGGCGTCGCCCTGGCCACCGGCGCCTGCGCGCCCGACTACGCCTACGCCCTGGACGGCATCGGGGTGCGCATCCCCGGTCACACGATTCCGGCCCTGCTGTGGTGGTGCCTGCCGACCGCGGTCGCCACGGCGTGGCTGATCCGCCGGGGCGCGCCCGGGGTCGCCGCGCACCTGCCGTGGTGGCTGCGCGACTACGGGGTGCTGGCCCGGGTGCGCCACCGCTGGTACGTCACCGCCTGGTCGGCCCTGCTCGGCGCTATCAGCCACCTGCTGTGGGACCTCGTCACGCACCCGGGCCCGGTGGCCGCGTGGTGGGCGGTCCGCCGGGTCAGCGACGCCATGGGCCTGGTGCTGATGCCGCTGCTCATCTGGTACGTCGGGCGCAGCCACCTCCTGCGGCGGTGGCACGGCGAGCCGCCCGCCGTCGCCCGGCGCCCGGCCCGCTTCTGGGGCGTGGCCGCGGCGGTGTGCGTCGCCGGCGCGCTGGTCATCGGGGAGCTGCGCGCCGACTACGCCGATCACCTGCACGTGCTCGGGGTGCGGGTCTTCGCCGCCGTGACGCTGGCGTTGCTGGCGGGGGCGTTCGCCGTACAGTCGGCTGGTGTTGACGACAGATCGCCTGCTCCTGCGCCGCTTCCGCGCCGATGACGCCCCCGCGCTGGCCGCCTACCGTTCGGATCCGGACGTGGCGCGGTACCAGAGCTGGGACGCGCCCTTCCCGCTGGCCGCGGCCGAGGCCTTCGTCGCGGACCTCCAGCGGCGGGACCCGCGGGCCGAGGGCTGGTTCCAGTACGCCATGGACTTGGACGGCCACCTGATCGGCGACATCGGGGTGAACCGCCACGACGAGGGGCGCCAGGCGGAGATCGGCTTCACGCTGGCCCCGCGGTTGCAGGGCGGCGGCTACGCGTCCGAGGCCGTCCGCCGGGTGGTCGGCCACCTGCTCGCCGAGGAGGGCCTGCACCGCGTGCACGCCTCGGTCGACGGCCGCAACGCTGCCTCCTCACGCCTGCTGCTGCGGCTGGGCTTCCGCCTGGAGGGCCACGAGATCCAGAGCTACTGGGCCAAGGGAGAGTGGACCGACGACCTGCGCTACGCGGTGCTGGCCAGCGAGTGGTCGCGCTCCGCGGCCTGAACCCGGCGCGGCCGGACGGCCAGCAGCAGGTTGATCGTCGCCGTCCACACCAGGCAGGCGCCCAGCATGTGCGCGATCACGACGGGCCAGGGCAGGCCGTTGAAGTACTGCACGAAGCCCACCACCCCCTGGGCCAGCTCGGCGAGCACGAGGAGCGCCGCCGCCCGGGTGACCCGCAGCGGCGCGCCGAGGGCCCGCAGCCCGAACCACACCGCGATCGAGAGCCCGACGAGCACGAACACCACGTCGGCGTGCAGCTGCGACATCGCCTCGGGGTCGAAGCCGGTGCGGCTGGCCCGGGTGTCCCCGGAGTGCGGCCCGCTGCCGGTGACCACGGTCCCGAGCACGAGCGTCGCCGCCGACACGGCGGTGATGAGCACCCCCGCCGTCTGGATGGCCCGTGGCGCCGTCCAGCGCGGCGGCTCCGGCCGGGTGCGCTGCCAGAACACCACGGCGATGGCGATAAGCACCATGGAGAGCAGGAAGTGGGCCGCGACCGTCCACGGGTTGAGGGCCATCCGCACCGTGATGCCGCCGAGCACCCCCTGCGCGGCGATGCCGGCGAGCACCCAGACCGCCCCGCGCAGCGCCGTCCCGGCCTTGCGCCGCTGCCGCCACGCCGCGGCGAGCGCCACGACGGCGAACGCGCTGAGCACGAACGTGAGCGTGCGGTTGCCGAACTCGATGACGCCGTGGTAGCCCATGGCCGCGGTGGTCACGTAGGACTCGTCGGTGCACCTGGGCCATGTCGGGCAGCCCAGGCCGGAACCGGTGAGCCGCACGAGCCCGCCGGTGCAGACGATGCCGATGTTGGCGATCAGCAGCGCCAGCGCGGAGCCGCGCAGCGTCGAGTCCCGATCGAGCCAGTCGTTCACGCTGCTCACCATTCGCCCCACGGCGGCGATACTACGCGCGGCTACATATCGGTGCTCAGGCCGCCTCGCGGCCGGCCCCGCGCCGGGTGTGGGTGGGTTTGGTTAGGGTTACCTTCCGTGCGGTGGATCACCCGGGCGGTGGTTTGCTCGCGGTTGGCGAATTACGTAACGTTGGTGTTGTGAAAAACGCCGACGCGGTGTCGCGTGCGCAGGTGCCAGGTGCGCCCGCGCCCGATGGCGTGCAGGCGTGCCCGGCCCCGCTCGACGTGCGCACCCGCGACCGGGTCACCGAGCTGCTGCTCCAGCAGGGGTCGGCCACGGCGACCGAGCTGGGGGTCGCCCTCGGGCTGAGCCCGGCCGGGGTGCGCCGGCACCTCGACGCGATGCTCGCCGAGGGGCTGGTCGAGTCCCGCGAGCGGCCCGACCGCGGGCGGCGCGGGCGCGGGCGGCCGGCGCGGGTGTTCACGCTCACCGCGGCGGCCCGGGAGACGCTGCCGCACACCTACGACGGGCTGGCCACGGCCGCGTTGCGCTGGATCGCCGAGCACGGCGGGCCGGCCGAGGTCGCCGAGTTCGCCGCCGCGCAGGTCACCGCGCTCGAGGAGCGCTGCCGGGCGGCCATGGCGGAGGCGGGGGAGGACCCGCTGGCCCGGGCCGAGGCCCTCGCGCGGGCGCTGACGGCCGAGGGATACGCTGCCGGCGCGACCACGATCGCCACCGGTGGACAGCTGTGTCAGCACCACTGCCCGGTGGCCCACGTGGCCGCGGAATTCTCCCAGCTGTGCGAGGCCGAGACCGAGGTGATCTCGCGCCTGGTCGGCACGCACGTCCAGCGGCTCGCCACCATCGCCAACGGCGACGGCGTCTGCACCACCCATATTCCGGCCCGGGTAGAGCCCGGAGCCCGTTCCGATAGGCAAAGGATCGTGAGATGACGACTGCCGATCAGCTTGCCGGTCTCGGCCGGTACGAGTACGGCTGGGCCGACTCCGACACCGCAGGGGCCTCGGCACGCCGGGGCCTCAACGAGGACGTCGTGCGCGACATCTCGGCGAAGAAACGCGAGCCGGAGTGGATGCTCGACCTGCGGCTCAAGGGCCTGCGGCTGTTCGGGCGCAAGCCGATGCCGGCCTGGGGCGCGGACCTGTCGCACATCGACTTCGACAACATCAAGTACTTCGTGCGCTCCACCGAGAAGCAGGCCGCCAGCTGGGACGAGCTGCCCGAGGACATCAAGAACACGTACGACAAGCTGGGCATCCCCGAGGCCGAGAAGCAGCGGCTGATCGCGGGCGTGGCCGCGCAGTACGAGTCGGAAGTCGTCTATCACAAGATCCGCGAGGACCTCGAAGAGCAGGGCGTGGTCTTCCTGGACACCGACACGGCGCTGAAGGAGCATGAGGAGCTCTTCAAGGAGTACTTCGGCACCGTCATCCCGGTCGGGGACAACAAGTTCGCCTCGCTCAACACCTCGGTGTGGTCCGGCGGGAGCTTCATCTACGTGCCGAAGGGCGTGCACGTGGAGATCCCGCTGCAGGCGTACTTCCGGATCAACACCGAGAACATGGGCCAGTTCGAGCGGACGCTCATCATCGTCGACGAGGGTGCGTACGTGCACTACGTCGAGGGCTGTACCGCGCCCATCTACTCGTCGGACTCGCTGCACTCGGCCGTGGTCGAGATCGTGGTGAAGAAGAACGCGCGCTGCCGGTACACCACCATCCAGAACTGGTCGACCAACGTGTACAACCTGGTCACCAAGCGGGCGGTGTGCCACGAGGGCGCCACGATGGAGTGGATCGACGGCAACCTCGGGTCGAAGGTGACCATGAAGTACCCGGCCGTTTACATGACCGGCGAGCACGCCAAGGGCGAGGTGCTCAGCGTGGCCATGGCCGGCGAGGGCCAGCACCAGGACGCCGGGGCGAAGATGGTGCACGCCGCCCCGCACACCTCCTCGACCATCGTGTCGAAGTCGATCGCGCGGGCGGGCGGGCGGACGTCGTACCGCGGCCTCGTGCAGGTGCTCGAGGGCTCGCACCACTCCAAGTCCACCGTCAAGTGCGACGCGCTGCTGGTGGACACCATCTCCCGCTCGGACACGTACCCCTACGTCGACATCCGCGAGGACGACGTCTCCATGGGGCACGAGGCGACCGTCTCGAAGATCAGCGATGACCAGCTGTTCTACCTGATGTCGCGCGGCCTGACCGAGGACGAGGCGATGGCGATGATCGTGCGCGGCTTCATCGAGCCGATCGCCAAGGAACTGCCCATGGAGTATGCGTTGGAGCTCAACCGGCTCATCGAGCTGCAGATGGAGGGCGCGGTCGGATGAGCGCCCCCGTCCTCGTTCCCCCGAAGACGCGCGCCCAGCAGGTGCGCTCGTTCGACGTCGCCGACTTCCCGGCGCTCACCGGCCGTGAGGAGGAGTGGCGCTTCACGCCGCTCAAGCGCCTGCGCGGGCTGGCCACCGCCACCGCCGGACCCGGCGCCACCGCGCCCAAGGCCGAGGCGGGCGAGCTGCCGGCCGGCGTCACGGTGACCACCGTGGACCGCGGCGACCCCCGGGTCGGCTCGGCGCTGACCCCGTTCGACCGGATCAGCGCGCTGGCCGCCGGCGCCGCGACCGAGGCCCTCGTCATCGGGGTGGCCCGCGAGGCGGTGCTGGAGACCCCGGCGGTCGTCCGGCTCGTCGGCACCACCACCGAGACGGCGTTCGGCCACACGGTCGTCGAGGTCGGCGCGCTGGCGGAGGCCACGGTCGTGCTCGAGCAGACCGGCTCGGTCACGCTGGCCGACAACGTCGAGGTGCTCGTCGGCGACGGGGCCCGCCTCACCCTGGTCACCGTCACCGACTGGGCCGCCGACGCCGTCCAGGCCCAGCACGTGCGCTTCCGGCTCGGCCGGGACGCCAGGGTCACCCACGTGCAGGTGACCCTCGGCGGCGACCTCGTGCGGCAGTACACCAGCGTCGACTACGCCGGCCGCGGCGGCGAGATCGACGCGTTCGGCCTGTACTTCGCCGACGCCGGCCAGCACTTCGAGCACCGGCTCCTCGTCGACCACTCGGTGCCCGACTGCCGCAGCAACGTCGCCTACCGCGGCGCGCTGCAGGGCGCCGACGCGCACACGGTGTGGGTCGGCGACGTGCTGATCCGGGCCGAGGCGACCGGCACCGACACCTACGAGATCAACCGCAACCTGATCCTGACCGACGGGGCGCGCGCCGACTCGGTGCCCAACCTGGAGATCGAGACCGGCGAGGTGGCCGGCGCCGGCCACGCGAGCGCCACCGGCCGCTTCGACGACGAGCAGCTGTTCTACCTCATGTCCCGGGGCATCCCGGACGAGCAGGCCCGCAAGCTCGTCGTGCGCGGCTTCTTCCACGAGCTGCTGCAGAAGGTCCCGGTCGAGCAGCTGCGCGACCGGCTCGGCGCGGCCATCGAGGCCCGGCTGGAAGAGGCCGGGGCATGATCCGTGTCTGCGCGGCCGCCGAGGTGGCCAAGGGCGAGGCTGTCCAGGTCACGGTCGAGGGGACCGAGATCGCGCTGGTCCACGCCGACGACGACAACTTCTACGCCGTCTACGACGAGTGCTCGCACGCCGCGGTGCCGCTGTCGGAGGGCGAGATCGAGGGCTGCACCCTGGAGTGCTGGCTGCACGGCTCGCGCTTCGACCTGCGCACCGGCGAGCCGACCGGCCTCCCGGCCACCGAGCCGGTCCCGGTGTACCCCGTCGAGGTCCGCGACGGCGACGTCTACATCGATCTGAACCCGAGCAACGGAGTCTTCAAGTGAGCGAGCTCTCGATCAGCAACCTGCAGGTCTCGGTCAAGCTGCCCGATGGCGAGCTCAAGCCGATCCTCGCCGGGGTCGACCTCACCGTGCGCGCCGGGGAGACCCACGCGATCATGGGGCCGAACGGCTCCGGCAAGTCCACCCTCGCGTATTCGATCGCCGGCCACCCGAAGTACCAGGTCACCGGCGGCTCGGTGACCCTCGACGGCCAGGACGTGCTGGCGATGACCGTCGACGAGCGGGCCCGCGCCGGGCTGTTCCTGGCGATGCAGTACCCCGTGGAGGTCCCCGGCGTCTCGGTGGCCAACTTCCTGCGCACCGCCAAGACCGCCATCGACGGCGAGGCGCCGAAGCTGCGCACCTGGGCCGGCGAGCTGCGCGGCGCGATGGAGAAGCTGCAGATGGACCCGGCGTTCGCCCAGCGCAACGTCAACGAGGGCTTCTCCGGCGGCGAGAAGAAGCGCCACGAGATCATGCAGCTGGAGCTGCTCAAGCCGAAGATCGCGGTGCTGGACGAGACCGACTCGGGCCTGGACATCGACGCCCTGCGGATCGTGAGCGAGGGCGTCAACCGGGTCCGCGAGCAGGGCAACACCGGGCTGCTGCTCATCACCCACTACACGCGCATCCTGCGGTACATCAAGCCGGACTACGTCCACGTGTTCGTCGACGGACGGATCGTGGAAGAGGGCGGGCCCGAGCTCGCCGAGCAGCTCGAAACCACCGGGTACGAGCGCTTCCAGGCCGACGCCGGCACGGCCTCCATCGCTTAGGGGCAGACCTTTGAACGCATTCGACGTCGAGACTGTCCGCAAGGACTTCCCGATCCTGGACCGGACCGTCAACGGCCACCCGCTGGTGTACCTGGACTCCGGGAACACCTCGCAGAAACCGCGCCAGGTGATCGACGCGGTGCGTGAGCACTACGAGCGGCACAACGCCAACGTGGCCCGGTCGGTGCACACCCTGGGCACCGAGTCGACGGAGGCGTTCGAGGGGGCCCGCGAGAAGATCGCGGGCTTCATCGGGGCCACCACCGCGGCCGAGATCGTCTTCACGAAGAATTCGACCGAGGCGATCAACCTCGTCGCCCACGCGTTCAGCGCCACCGCCGACGACCCGCGCCTGCGTCTCGGACCCGGCGACGAGATCGTCGTGACCGAGATGGAGCACCACTCCAACATCGTGCCGTGGCAGCTGCTCGCCCAGCGCACCGGCGCGACGCTGCGCTGGTTCGGCCTGACCGACGAGGGCCGGCTGGACCTGTCGGACATCGACGAGCTGATCAACCCGCGCACCAAGCTCGTGGCGTTCGTGCACTACTCCAACATCCTGGGCACGATCAACCCGGTCGAGCTCCTGGTGGCCAAGGCCCGCGAGGTCGGCGCCCTGGTGCTGCTCGACGGCTCCCAGTCGGTCCCGCACGTGCCGGTGGACGCCGCCGCGCTGGGTGCCGACTTCATCGCCTTCACCGGCCACAAGATGCTCGGCCCGACCGGCATCGGCGCCCTGTGGGGCCGCTTCGAGCTGCTCGACGCGATGCCCCCGTTCCTGGGCGGCGGCTCGATGATCGAGACGGTGTCGATGACCGGCACCACGTTCATGCCGCCGCCGGCCCGCTTCGAGGCTGGCACCCCGCCGATCGCCCAGGCCGTGGGCCTCGGCGCGGCCGTGGACTACCTCGCCGCCATCGGCATGGACAACGTCGTCGCCCACGAGAAGGCCATCACGGCGTACGCCCTGGATGCGCTGCGGTCGGTCCCCGGCGTGCGCATCATCGGCCCGGAGTCGACGGTCGACCGCGGCGCCACGATCTCCTTCACCGTCGAGGGCGTCCACCCGCACGACGTCGGCCAGATCCTGGACGACGGGGGCGTGCAGGTCCGCGTCGGCCACCACTGCGCCCGCCCGACCTGCGTGCGCTTCGGCGTCCCGGCGACCACGAGGGCCTCCTTCTACCTGTATACGACGACCGACGAGATCGACGCGCTCATCCGCGGCGTCGAGCGGGTCCGGAAGGTCTTCGCCTGATGCAGATCGACCAGCTGTACCAGGAGATCATCCTGGATCACTACAAGCGCCCGCACGGCCGCGGCCTGCGCGAGCCCTACGACGCCGAGGCCCACCACGTCAACCCGACCTGCGGCGACGAGGTGACCCTGCGGGTCGCGCTGAAGGCCGGCAACGTCGCCGACATCTCGTACGAGGGCATGGGCTGCTCCATCAGCCAGGCCTCCGCCAGCGTCCTGCACGACCTGATCAAGGGCGCGACGGTCGAGGAGTCCCTGCGCCGCCACGAGGCCTTCGCCGAGCTGATGGGCGGCCGCGGCCAGGTCGAGCCGGACGAGGAGCTGCTGGAGGACGCGGTGGCGTTCGCCGGCGTCGCGAAGTACCCGGCGCGCGTAAAGTGCGCCCTGCTGCCGTGGATGGCCTACAAGGACGCCCTGGCACGCGCCGGTTCGGAACCTTCTGAGGAGAAAGCATGACCGCGGTCCTGGCCGACATCGAAGAGGCGATGAAGGACGTCGTCGACCCGGAGCTGGGCATCAACGTCGTCGACTTGGGCCTCGTCTACGGCATCCACGTCGACGAGGAGAACGTCGCGACGCTGGACATGACCCTGACGTCCGCCGCCTGCCCCCTGACGGACGTCATCGAGGACCAGGCCCGCCAGGCCCTGTGCACGGGCCCGGGCGGCGGACTGGTCTCGGACATCCGCATCAACTGGGTCTGGCTCCCGCCGTGGGGCCCGGACAAGATCACCGACGAGGGCCGCGACCAGCTGCGCGCCCTGGGCTTCAACGTCTGACCCGCTTCAACGCCTGCGCGGGCAGCACCGTGTGACGGTGCTGCCCGCGTTTGGGTCTGATCAGCAGGTCCAGCGGGTGATGTCGATCGGGCCGTCCTTGCCCTCCCGTGTGCCGGTGCCGGCCACGATGGTCCGGCCGTCGGCGGAGATGCCGCCGCCGAGCACTTCGCCGCGGGCGGGGTTGCGCAGCGGCAGCGCCGTGACGGTGCCGTCGTGCCAGACCGCCGGGCGGAAGTCCGCGGTGTCGCGCACGCCGAACGCCCGCCCGGTCGCACTCAGGCCGATCGTCTGGAAGGCACCCATGGCGTCGGCCGTGCCCGTCCGCCGGTTCCAGCGCGCGTGCGCCGTGGCGACCGTGGTGACGTCGGCGGGGCCGACCTTCCCCTCGCCGACGACCCAGTCGCCCGCCACCCGGTAGGCCTGGAAGACCGGGCTGTCCTCCAGCACGGTGCCGGTGCCGTCGAGGTTCCAGCGGTACGTGACCAACCTGTGGTCCCGCTCCACCCAGCCGAGCATGACGCCGTCGTCGCTCAGGGCGCTCGCGCCGACCGGGGTGGAGTCCTTCGGCTGCAGGTCCGGCGGGGCGACCACCGGGACCACGCCGCCCGCCGCCGGCCACACCACCGGCAGGTAGTACTCCCACGTCGCCTTGCCCTCGATCGTGGCGCTGCCGAGCGCGTCGCCGTTGGCGTCGATGGCGAACACCTGGCTCGAGACGCCGCCGTCCGGCAGGGGCAGCCGGGTGATGCCGCCGCCGCGGACGATCGCGGCGCGCTTCTTGCCGTCCGCCTGCACCTCGAACCCGCCGATGGCGCCCGACGCGTTGACCGCCGCGGGCACGAAGCGCGGGACCGGGTTGGTGACCTTGTCGTCGTGCCAGACCAGCAGGCCGAGCGAGGAGTGCCCGACGATCCACCGGCCGGTCGGGTCGATCGCGTCCACCGTCCGCTTGAGGGGCGTGTCGCCGGGCATCTCGGGCAGCGCCGACGGCGTGCACGTCAGCGGCGCCGCCGATCCGGTCACCGCGGGCGGCCAGACCCGGGCCGCCGGGCTGGCCGAGGCGCCGGCGGACGGCGGTACCGCGGGCAGCCCCCGGTCGGGCCGCCGCGAGGGCAGCGCGAACGCCACCCCGGCCAGCACGAGCAGCGCGGCGGCGCCGGCCACGACGACGACCCGCGCCCGGCCGCGGCGCACGGTGGCCCGCGCGGTCCGCAGCACCTCGTCGGCGCTCATCCGGCCCGGCTCGACGTCCTGCTCGGCGTACGACTGCAGCACTTCCTCGGGGCTCACGCTGGCCTCCTCGCCCGCAGTTGCGCGCCCGGGTCCGGCGCATCGAACATTCCCCGCAGCGTGCGCAGCGCCACCGACGTCTGCGCCTTGATCGTGCCCTCGGACCGCCCGAGCACCTCCGCGACGTCGGCCACCGACATGTCGCACAGGAACCGCAGCGCCACCACGAGCCGCTGCCGCTCGGGCAGCCGCCGCAGCGCCTGCCGCACCGCCAGCCGGTCGTCGACCGCGCCGGTCCCGGCGTCGACCCCGATGTCGGGCGGGGCGCCGCCCAGGAACACCCGCGTCCACGGCCGCCGCTGATCGGACAGGCAGGCCCGCACCACCATCGAGTGCACGTACGCGTCGAGGTTGGCCACGTCCGCACGGCGCGACCAGCGCCGGTACAGCGTCGTCAGCGCGCTCTGCACCGCGTCCTCGGCCCGGTGCCGCTCGCCGAGCACGAGCACCGCGACCCGGTACAGCCGCGGCAGGTGGGCCTCCACGTACTCGACGTACTCGCGTTCATCGTCGACCCGCACCAGCGTCGTCTCCCCTCCGTGGCAAGTCCGCCCAGTAGACGCACGCGGTGCGCCGCGGGGTTTAGAAAAATTGTTGGCGGGGCGATCGGCCGGGCCGCGATGATGCGCGGCATGAGTCGATACCGGATCTCGTTGCCGCCCGGACAGCCCGTCGCCGTTGGTGGAGAGGCGAGCCGCAAGCAGCAGGCGTGAGCGGTCCGGAGCGGAGCGGAGGGGCCGCTCACCATGGGCTCAGTTCCTCGCGCCGGGGCCGCAGCGTTGCGGAGGTCCCGGCGTGAGCGGCCCGGGGCGGAGCGGAGGGGCCGCTCGCCATTGGCTCAGTTCCTCACGTCGGGGCCGCAGCGTTGCGGAGGTCCTGGCGTGAGCGCCGGGGTCGGCGAGGCGGTCGTGAGCGGCCTGCTCGCCGGGTACGGCGTCGCGATCCCGGTCGGGGCGATCGGCGCGCTCATCGTCACGCTCGCCGCGCGGACCTCCCTGCGGGTGGGGGCCGCCGCGGCGTTGGGGGTGGCGACCGCGGACGGGCTGTACGCCGTCGTGGCGGTGCTCGGCGGGGCCGCGCTCGCCGGCGTCATCGCCCCGATCTCCACCCCGTTACGGTGGGTGGCCGCCGTCGTGCTCCTCGCGCTCGCGGTGAAGACGGCCCGGGACGCGCTGCGGCACCGGGGTGAGCGGGCGACCGCGCGGCCGGCGGACGGGCGGACGGGCCGGCCCGGCGGGGCGTACCTCACGCTCCTCGGCCTCACGCTGCTCAACCCGGCCACGATCGTGTACTTCGGGGCGCTCGTCCTCGGCCGCCGGGCCGACGACGGGCTCCCGGCCGGGGCCGAGGCGCTCTGGGTGGCCGCCGCGTTCGCCGCCTCGGCCAGCTGGCAGCTGCTGCTCGCCGGGGGAGGCTCGCTGCTCGGGCGGCTGCTCACCGGGGCCCGCGGGCGGATGTGGACGGCGCTGGTGTCCAGCGCGGTCATTGCGGTGCTGGCGGTCCTGCTGCTGGTCCCAGGTTCTTGAGCGCCTCCCGCACGGAGAGCGGGGACAGGTCCGGGTGCGCGGCCACGAAGCCGCGCACCGCGGCCGGGTCCGTCTTGGCGTGCTCGCGCAGGGCCCAGCCGATCGCCTTGCGGATGAAGAAGTCGGGCTCGGCGGCCCAGCGCCGGCAATAGTCGCTCAGACGGGCGAAATCGAGGCTTTCCCGGTACCGCAACTGGTGCAGGATCGCCGTGCGCACCAGCCAGTGGTCGGTGCCCTCGCGGGTCCACTCGTCCATGGTGGACACAAGCCCGGGGTGGGCCCGGACCATCGGGCCGGCGACGTGCGCGGCCAGGACGTCGACCGTGTCCCACCAGGGCTTGGTGGTGACCAGCTCGCGCAGCAGGGGCATCGAGGCCGGGGTGAGTGCCTTGGCGTGGCGGCGCAGCAGGTCGCAGGCGAAGTACTGGTACTCCCGCTCCGGCAGCGCCCAGCAGGCCCGCGCCGTCTCCCGCAGGTCGGCCTCCGAGAACGGGCCCCGCAGCAGCGGGCGGCTCAGGGCCGCGCGGGCCGGGCTCGGGATGCCCAGGAACGGGAACTGCTCGCGCATGTAGGCGCGCATCGGCGCGGCGCGCTGGGGGTCAGCGGCCGCGCCGAACGTCTGCCGGAGGCGGTCGATCACAGGGTGCTGGCGTGGAACGTGTCGCACTGGCGCGGGTCGCCCGTGTTGTACCCCTGCAGGAACCACTTCTTGCGCTGGGCGGACGTGCCGTGGGTGAACCCGTCGGGGTTGACCTTGCCGCCGGCCTTCTTCTGGATGGTGTCGTCGCCGATGGCCTCGGCGGCCTGCACGGCCTCGGCCACGTCCTGCTCGGAGATGGACTTGAACAGCGCCTGGCCCTTCGGGTCCTTGGTCTGCGTGGCGTGGTTGGCCCACGTGCCGGCGTAGCAGTCGGCCTGCAGCTCCAGGCGCACCGAGGCCGAGCTCGCCCCCTGCTGGGCGCCCTGCTGGGCCTGGGCGTTGGTGCCCAGGAGGTTCTGGACGTGGTGGCCGTACTCGTGGGCGATCACGTACGGCGCGGCGAACTCGCCCTTGGCGCCGAAGCGGCTGGAGAGCTCGTTGTAGAAGGTCAGGTCGATGTACACCTGGCTGTCGGCGGGGCAGTAGAACGGCCCGACGCCGGAGTCGGCGGCGCCGCAGCCGGTGCTGACCTTCTGGCTGAAGAACACCGTCTTGGCGGGCTGGTACTGCTTGCCGAACGCCTTCGGCATCTCGTCCTTCCAGTACGCCTGGACGGAGTTGATGTAGAGGACGTTGCGGCAGTCGGCGTTCTTGAACCGGTCCGCGTTGGACTTGTCGCACTGCTTGTTGATGTTGGTGTTGTCACCCCGGTTGCTGCCGCCCCCGCCCCCGCCGCCGATCAGGCCGCGGCCGAAGTATCCGCCGCAGCACACGATCGCCAGGATGATGACGGTGATGATCAGCCCGCCCCGGCCACCACCGATCGGGATCGGGATGCCGCCCAGGCCGCCGCCGAAGCCGCCGAAGCCGCTTCCGCCACCGCCCGATCCGCGCTGGTCGCTGACCTGGTTGGTGTCGAGATCGGCATCGTCGTTGAACTCCATCGCACACCTCAGGGGGTTGGTATCGACCGGCGCTGCGCGATCCGGAGGTACCCGATGATCTTGTGACGTAATCGTGTGGCGGGGTCGCCCGGATCGCACGGTAGAATATCGTCGTGATCGCGCAGAGGGAGTGACCGACGCTACTGCGTCCGGAGTCTGTCCTTTTCCTGTCTCTGCCCGAGAGTGAGTTCCAGCTGTGATCACGGCCAACGGCCTCGAGCTGCGCGCCGGCGCGCGTATCCTGCTCAGCGACATCAACCTGCGCGTCCAGCCCGGCGACCGCATCGGCCTCGTGGGGCGCAACGGCGCCGGCAAGACCACCACGCTCAAGGTCCTCGCGGGCGAGGGCACGCCGCACGCCGGGCAGGTGGAGCGGCGCGGGCCCGTCGGGTACCTGCCCCAGGACCCGCGCACCGGCGACCTCGAGGTGACCGCGCGCGACCGGGTGCTGTCCGCCCGTGGCCTGGACACCATCTACGCCGAGATGAAGGCCCTCGAGGAGCGCCTCGGCGACGACGAGAAGCTCATCCGCCGCTACGGGCAGCTGGAGGACCAGTTCGCCGGGCTGGGCGGCTACGCGGCCGAGGCCGAGGCCGCCCGGATCTGCGCCAACCTCGGCCTGCCCGACCGGGTGCTCGCCCAGACCATCGGCACGATGTCGGGCGGCCAGCGCCGCCGCATCGAGCTGGCCCGCATCCTCTTCCGCGACGCCAGCGCCACCGGCGGCGGCATCCTGCTGCTCGACGAGCCGACCAACCACCTCGACGCCGACTCCATCGCGTGGCTGCGCGGCTTCCTGTCCAGCCACAAGGGCGGCCTGGTCGTGATCTCCCACGACGTCGACATGCTCGACGCGATCGTCAACAAGGTGTGGTACCTCGACGCCAACCGCTCGACCATCGACTTCTACAACGTCGGCTGGAAGCTGTACCAGCAGCAGCGCGAGACCGACGAGAAGCGCCGCAAGCGCGAGCGGGCCAACGCCGAGAAGAAGGCCGGCGCCCTGCTCGCCCAGGCCGACAAGATGCGGGCCAAGGCCACCAAGACGGTCGCCGCGCAGAACATGGCCCGCCGGGCCGAGCGGATGCTCGACGGGCTGGAGGACGTGCGCGCCGCCGACAAGGTGGCCAAGGTGCGCTTCCCCGAGCCGAAGTCCTGCGGCAAGACCCCGCTGACCGCCCGCGGCCTGTCCAAGTCCTACGGCTCGCTCGAGATCTTCATGGACGTCAGCGTGGCCGTGGACCGCGGCTCGCGGGTGGCCATCCTCGGGCTCAACGGCGCCGGCAAGACCACCCTCCTGCGGATGCTCGCGGGCGAGCTCGTTCCCGACACCGGGGAGGTGACCCCCGGGCACGGGCTGCAGCGGGGGTACTACGCCCAGGAGCACGAGCAGCTCGAGGTCGACCGCACGATCCTCGAGATCATGCGCTCGGCCGCCCCGGAACAGAACGACACCGAGCTACGCAAGATCCTCGGCGCGTTCCTGTTCACCGGCGACGACGTCGACAAGCCGGCGGGCGTGCTCTCCGGCGGCGAGAAGACCCGCCTGGCCCTGGCCACCCTGGTGTGTTCGGGGGCGAACGTGCTGCTGCTCGACGAGCCGACCAACAACCTCGACCCGGTGAGCCGGGAGCAGGTGCTGGACGCCATCGCGCGGTACCCGGGCGCCATCGTCCTGGTCACCCACGACCCGGGCGCCGTGCAGGCCCTGAAGCCGGACCGCGCCATCCTGCTGCCCGACGGGGTCGAGGACGCCTGGAGCGACGACCTGCTGGAGCTCGTCGAGCTCGCCTGATCCGGCTTTCCCACCTTTCGCGCTTTCTCGCGCCCGGCTCACGCCCGTTTCGCGCCTTTTCGACATGTCGGGCACTTCGTGCCACGACATGTCAGATTTATCGCCTGTCAGGGTATAAAAGCGACATGTCGTGGCGCGCCAGCGCCCGACATGTCGGGTGATCTTGGCACGGCGGAGCTGGCCCGGGGCCTCCCGTTTCGCCCGGCGCTGACGGGCGTTTTTCCCAAGGTGTGATCAGGTTCACCACGGTGTGATCAGGAGGGCCTCGATCACGACGGCCACGATCGCGCCGATGCCCACCAGCAGCAGCGGGCTCGGGGGCGGGTCGCCGCCCGGGCGTTCCGGTGCGACCGCGGCCACCGTCAGCCACGGGAAGAACGGCAGCCAGGCGTGCTCGACGCCGCCCCGGGCCAGGCCGGCCGCGATCGAGAAGACGACCGCGGCACCGGCACCGACCAGGAACGGCCACATGGCGGTGTTGCGGATCTTGCGGGCGCTGGCGTAGAGGGGCGGGCCGGTGGCCAGGAGGAGCACCACCACGCTGATCGCGCTCCACCACAGGACCGAGCGGTACGGCGCGACCCTCGCCGCGTAGTCCGTCTCCGCCGCCACCAGGCCGTCGGCCCAGCCGAAGCCGAGCAGCTGGAAACCCAGGACGGGCAGCAGCGCGCCGATGCCGCTGAGCGCGTTCAGGGAGGCGCGGCGGCGGGCGAAGTAGACGCAGACGAGGGAGAGGCCCAGCCAGGGGGCGGAGTAGGAGAACAGCGACGCCACGCCGATCAGCAGGCCGGCCAGCAGGGCCCAGCCGATGGCGGCCCAGCCGCGGACCCTGCGGCGGCTCGCGCGCAGGCCGGAGACGATGGCGGCGGCGCCGAGCACCGCCACCAGGCCGTCGAGGCTGACCGCGGTCCAGATCGCGTACGGGGCCAGGACGAGGACCGGCAGGTAGCGGCGGGCCGCCTCCTCGCCGACCGAGTCGCGCACCGCGGCGAGCACCAGGGGAATGGCCAGCACCGATACGGCGGTGATCAGGAATCCGAGGACAATGTGGTTGGTGACCCCGATTTGCTGCAGCGCCCACAAAAAGAGCACGGGGCCGGGCGGATGGCCGAGGGAGGCTACCGAGTGGTACGTCGCGTCGCCCGTGAAATGTCTGAGGTATGCCAGGGGAGCGTCACCCACCTGCCTTACGTCGCCCAGATATTCCTCCGGGGAGCCGAGGGCTTTCGTAAGGCCGGACCAACCATCGACAAGCGCCAAAGCGATTGCCCACGCCAGCCCCACCGTGTACCCGAATAGCTGAATTTCGTGCCATCTCAGCCGGGTGAACCGGCCCGACACGGCGAGCCACAGCGTCACCGCGGCGACGGCGGGCGCCAGGAGCGTACCCGCCCCGACCCGGATCTTGTACCTGCCGAGGAAAGGGGCGCTGGCGGTGCCCAGGCGGGCGTCTAGCTGCACCGCAAGGGCGGCGAGGGCCAGCCCGGCCACGCCCAGCAGCAGCCAGCGCAGCGCGTCGCGGCGCTCACGGTACGCAGCGGTGCGGGCTTCGGCGGGTGGTTCGCTCATCACGGCGCACCACCGTATCGGGTAGGCGACAATGCTCTGCGTGTCGGTTGGCGTCCCGTCGATATCTAGCGCATGATCGTTCGAGGCGGTCTAATAGGTGGGACCGCACCAACCGCTCTGTCTGGGACGTGAGGGATCAGCATGGCAGCCACCGCCACCACCAGCACCGAGAAGGGTCGCCGGATCATCGGCGCCGAAAGACAGACGCTGGCGAAGGACCTCGTGAAGCGGTACACGAACGGTGAGAGTATCCGTGCCCTCGCCGCTTCTACTGGCCGTTCCTATGGATTCGTGCACCGCGTGTTGACCGAATCCGGTGTGCAGCTTCGTCAGCGCGGCGGCGCCCGGCGCCGCAAGAAGGCGTGAGTACCGAACTCTCCTCGGCCAGCGCCGATCCCGATTCGGGAGAGGCGCGATTCGACCTCGACGGGCCGGTCGCGACGGTGACGTTGTGCCGGCCCCAGGTTCTCAACGCACAGACCCCGAAGCTGTGGGCCGACCTGCGGGACTTCGGGCGGAACCTGCCGGGCGACGTGCGGGTGGTCGTCGTGCGGGGCGAGGGTCGGGCCTTTTCAGCCGGGCTCGACACCAAGGCCGCCGCGACGAACCTCGGCGCGCTGGCCACCGCGCCGGACGGCGACGCGCAGATCGCCTCCTTCCAGGAGGCGTTCGCGTGGCTGCGCCGCCCGTCGCTGATTTCCATCGCGGCCGTGCAGGGCCACGCCATCGGGGCCGGCTTCCAGATCGCCCTGGCCTGCGACTTCCGCGTGGCCGCGGAGGACGTCTCGTTCAGCATGGCCGAGATCAAGCTGGGCCTGGTGCCCGACCTCGGCGGCACCAAGCGCCTGGTCGAGCTGGTCGGCTACGCCAAGGCCCTCGAGCTGTGCGTGACCGGGCGGCGCGTGCTGGCCGCCGAGGCCGCGCAGATCGGCCTGGCGAATGTGGTGGTACCGCGGGCAGAGCTCGACGACGCCGCCAACGACCTCGCCGCGGCGGTCCTCGAAGGCGCGCGGGACGCGGTGATCGAGATCAAGGCCCTGCTGGGCGCGGCCGCCGGCCGGACGTTCGCCGAGCAGGAGGCCGCCGAGCGGGCCGCCCAGCTGCGCCGGATCGCCGACCTGTCGGGACTCGGGGAGTAGGACCAAAGACCTGCTCCGCGTCGGGAAGCCACCGCGCTCGCGAAAAGTTGTCGTACCTGCCGGGCACACTTAGCCCGGCAGTACTTCGGCTTTCGGGAGTGTGCGGCATGTCTTCGCCGATGAGCAGCATGGCGGGTTGGGAGACCCTGCGTTCCCTGCGCAAGGCCGAGGAGCTCAAGGACAAGCGGCTCGGCCGGGAGACCATCCGGCGGATCATGCGCTTCGCCCGGCCCTACCGGCGCGACGTCGCCGTCTTCCTCGTCACCGTCGTGATCGGGGCCGCCATCGGGGTGGCCACGCCCTACCTGGCCGGCGACGTGGTCAACAAGATCAATGCGGGCGGTCCGGAGGCCGGCGCCGCGGTGGTCCGCATCGCGCTGCTCATCGGCGGGCTGGCCGTGGCCGACGCGCTGCTGTCGCTGGTCCAGCGGTGGTATTCGGCCCGCATCGGCGAGGGCATCATCCTGGCGTTGCGCCGCCTGGTGTACGACCACGTGCAGCGCATGCCGCTGCAGTTCTTCACCCGCACGCAGACCGGCGCGCTGGTCAGCCGGCTCAACAACGACGTGCAGGGGGCCCAGCGGGCGTTCACCTCGACGCTGTCGGGCGTGGTGAGCAACGTGATCCAGCTCGTGCTCACCGCCGCCGTGATGCTCACCCTGTCCTGGCCGATCACCGTCATGTCGCTGGTCATGCTGCCGCTGTTCATCCTGCCGGCCCGGCGGGTCGGCAAGCGGCTGGCCGCGATCACCCGGGAGGCCTATCAGCTCGACGCCAAGATGAACGCCACCATGACCGAGCGGTTCGGCGTCGCCGGGGCCCTGCTGGTCAAGCTCTTCGGCCGGCCCGACGACGAGGCCGAGCGGTTCGCCGAGCGGGCCGGGCGGGTCCGCGACATCGGCATCCAGACCGCGATGTACAGCCGGGTCTTCTTCGTCAGCATGCTGCTCGTGGCCTCGCTCGCCCAGGCCCTCACGTATGGGCTGGGCGGCTGGCTGGCCGTGCACGGCTCGATCACCGCCGGCACCGTCGTCGCGCTGGCGCTGCTGCTCACCCGGCTGTACGGGCCGCTGACCGCCCTGTCCAACGTGCGGGTCGACGTGATGAGCGCGCTGGTCAGCTTCGAGCGGGTCTTCGAGGTGCTCGACCTGAGCCCGGCGATCGCCGAGAAGCCCGGCGCCCGAGCGCTGCCGGCCGGGGCGGCCACGGTGGAGTTCCGCGACGTGCACTTCCGCTACCCCAGCGCGGCCGAGGTCTCCCTGGCCTCGCTCGAGGACGTCGCCGGGCTCGACCGGACCGTCACCGAGGAGGTGCTGCGCGGCGTCAGCTTCACCGTCGCGCCCGGCCGGATGGTCGCCCTCGTCGGCCCGTCCGGCGCCGGCAAGTCGACCACCGCGATGCTGCTGCCCCGCATCTACGACGCCACCTCCGGCGCGGTCCTGGTCGACGGCGTCGACGTGCGCGACGCGACCCTGCAGTCGCTGCGCGACACCATCGGCGTCGTCACCCAGGACTCCCACCTGTTCCACGAGACGATCGCGGAGAACCTGCGGTACGCCAAGCCCGGCGCCACCGACGAGGAGCTGTGGACCGCGCTGCGCCGGGCCCAGGTCGGCGAGCTCGTCGAGTCCCTGCCCGAGGGCCTGGACACCGTCGTGGGCGAGCGCGGCTACCGGTTCTCGGGCGGCGAGAAGCAGCGCATCGCCATCGCCCGCCTCCTGCTCAAGGCGCCGTCCATCGTCATCCTCGACGAGGCCACCGCCCACCTGGACTCCGAGTCGGAGGCCGCCGTGCAGCGCGCCCTGGCCGAGGCCCTGACCGGCCGCACCGCCCTCGTCATCGCCCACCGCCTCTCCACCATCCGCGACGCCGACCAGATCCTGGTCGTCGACGAGGGCCGCATCGTGGAGCGCGGCACACACGACGAGCTCGTCCTCGCAGGCGGCCTGTACGCCGAGCTGTACCGCACCCAGTTCGCCATCATCGACTCCCCGCTCCCCGAGCCCGCCTGACCCCACCCGCCCCGCCCCGGTCCCACCCGCCCCGCCCCGGTCCCACCCGCCCCGCCCCGGTCCCACCCGCTCGGCCCGGTTCCGGCCGCTCGGCCCGGTTCCGGCCGCTCGGCCCGGTTCCGGCCGCTCGGCCCGGTCTCGCCGGCTCGGTCCGGTGGCCGTTCCGCTCGGCCTCGGCCGTTCGGTCCGGTCCCCGTTCCCCGGGCTCGCCTGACCCCGCCCGCCTTGGCGCGGCCCCGGCCGGGTCGGTCCGGTCTGGCCTGGCCACCCCGCTCGGTCCGGTCCGGAGCGGGGTGGCCAGGCCGTGTGCGCGTGGGGCGGGCCGGATGGTTCGGTGGGCCGGGCTGAGCGGCCTGCACCGACCAGGTCCGGCCGACGCCGCCCGGCTGCTCTCGCGCTCGGGCCGGGACCGACCCCACGCCGGTCGCGCCGACGGGATCGACACAGCGGACCATCGTCAATCAACGCCGTTCGATCATCAAAATTGTGCCGGAGTCAGGACCAAGAGGCCGTTGACAGCCGCACTCGCCACCGCCCTCCGTCACGGGCGGAGCGTGCGCCATTTGACATTATGCGGTGCTGTTCGGGGCGGTGATTTCGGCCGGGTGCTGGGATAATCGGTTACGTGGGGCAGCTGCAACTATTTACCAAGACCGAATTGGCTGCGATGCGCGACCGGACCAGGTCGCGTCGTTATTCTCCGGCGATTGAGCGGTTCCGTCAGGAACATGAGCGGCATCGAGCTTGGGGTTTGGAAAGACGCCATGCCGAGCGGCTGCGCCGCGTGCGCGGCGACACCCCGCCACCGGCCGTCGACGAGCGGGACGGCCCAGTGCGCGAACCGGCGCCGCCCTCGCCGCCACCGGTCGCGGCGCCTGAGCAGGACGGCCCGGTGCGCGAATCAGCGCCGTCGGTCGGGGCGCCTGAGCAGGTCGAACATCCCGTGAGCGACGGTGGGACGTATGACGGTGATCCCGCGCCGCACGAGTCGGACGGCGTCACACCGCCGGGCCCTGTCCCGAAGCGCCGCGGCACGCCCGCGCCATTACCGCGCAGGCCCGCCGGTGCGGCAACACGCGCTACGCTGACCGGCAACATGCGGCCACCGACGCATTGCAGTCGTCATTCGACAATGCCACGAACGCCTCGACGTCATTCGCTCCGAGCTCCCGGAAGAATGGCATCAGAAAACTGCCACCACTGTGGACCGCCGACGCTAATTCCCCGGATGTCTCGGCAACGACGGCCCACATACTCAGGTTTCCGCTTTCTGCCTTCGTTCTCGCCGGCGGCGGGACCGAAGCAGCGTTCGCCACCATGGACGGCCGGTGTGCGATGGTGGCGGATCGGTTGGATGGAACAGCCGGTCGATCAGTTCGCGTCCGGGCACGCTGAGTTGGCTGCCGTTGGGGTCCAGGCCCGGGGCGGGATTGTCGCCAGCCGGCGATCTGTTGCGCCTCGCCGTCAGCCACGCTGGCCCACACCTCCGTGCCGGCGGGTCGCCAAACGATCATTTTGTCGGGCCGATGGGTGAACTCGGCCCGCATTGCGTCAGGACCCCGGAACGACAAGACGAGCGGTCCGGTCTCGGGCAGTTCGTAGTACATCCCCTCCGGCTCCACCCAGACCTCGAAGCGATGGCTGCCGCCGGGCGCGGAAATCGAGAGCTGGAACTCCATCCGCGCAGTCTGCCCCTCGCCAGGCCGATGTCAGGGCGACGAAATGCGCCGTGTCGAAGCCCCCGCTGTCCGCGGTGTGCCCTGGCGCGGCCGGGCGGACCTTGCGGTGATGTCGTCGGCCGGGGTGGGTGCGGTCGGGAGCGCCGCAGGATGGCTCGCGCGGACCCGGCGGCGGCAGGGCGGTCGCCGCCGGGTCGGGTGGCGGGTCAGGACAGGACTGGCCAGGACAACTGCGCGTGGGTGGCCTGCAGGGCCGGGGTTTGCGGATAGTCCTGGCTGGGGAGCCGGCCGCGGATGGCCTTCAGCCAGTCGCGGTACGTGGCCGACTCCGGCAGGTCGGCCAGGGTGGCCAGGGCCACGTAGGTGAAGGCGCCGTTGGGGCGGCCGTTGAACTCGCCGTCGTAGGAGTACTCGGTGTCGCGGCAGCCGGCGAGGAGCAGGGCCGTGGGGCGCGGGTCCGGCTGGCGGGGTGTGCCCGCGGTCAGGGCGGCCCGCAGGCGCTGCGGCGGGGGCAGGAACGACGACGGGGGCAGGAAGCGGGCCCGGCCCGGGTGGTCGCCCAGCGGGTGATGCAGGCGGGTCAGGGTGCCGGAGTGGCAGGAGTCGGAGATCAGTACCGTGCGGACGCCGGGCGCCGCGGCGGCGAAGAGGTCGTGCAGCTCGTCGTCGATCAGGGGGCCGTTCTCGGCGGTGTCCCACGGGCACAGGGCCTCGTCGCGGTGGTCGGGCTCGTCGCCGTTCTCGTCGGGGACCCAGGTGCCGTGGCCGGAGTACGTGATGACGACCGCGTCGCCCGCCGCGGACCTGGCCAGCAGGTCGCGGATGGCCTCTCGGATCGCGGCGCCGGAGGCGGCGGCGTCGAGGAGACGGCGGGTGTCGAAGCCGCGGGCGATGAGGGCGGCGGACCAGTCGTCGGCGTCGTTGCGGCAGCCGGCCAGGTCGTTGTCGGTGCCGGGATAGTCGTTGATCCCGATGCACAGGGCGAGTTTCATGGGTTTCTACCCCCGTGAGTCGATGCTTGCCTTTCGCATCGTTGGCGTCACCGGGCGTGCGTGCGGTTGGGGGCGGGGGCCGGGCGGTTCGGCGCTCTGCGCGCAACCGTGCAAATCGGACCGGTCGCGGACATGCACGCAGGGGGTGCGGGGTCGATCAGGGCGGCGATGCGCCGCAGGTCGGCCAAGAGCGCCTCGTCGAAGTCGTCGTCCCCGTGCATGGCGGTCGCTCCGTCCCTGTGGCGGGCGCCGCCGTCCCGGGGCGGCGCCGATTCAGGTGTAAAGAGGGGCGCGCGTGGACTCCTGATACCGCGGCGACCGGGATCGTTCGGTTCCGTCCGAACGCGGACAGAAAGCCGGACGAGGACAGAAAACCGGACCCGGACGCGCAGGAAGCCGGACGCGCGCAGGAAGCCGGACGCGCGCAGGGAGGCGGACGCGGACGGGGAGTCAGGAACGTCGCAGGCGGGAGAGCAGCCCGCGACGGCGGGGGACCGGGGCGGACGCGCCGTCGTAGGTGTAGGCGCGCTCGCGCGCCTCCAGCTCCTCCCGGGCAAAGGAGGGAAGGGCATCGCCGGCGCCGCGGGCGAAGTCCCAGCCGTCGCGCAGGGACCCCTGCGGCGGGCGACCGGCGGCCCACTCGGCGAACGTGACCGGCCAGGCGTCGCCGTAGGAGGCGGCCAGGAAGGGCCAGGCCCGGGCCACCTCGCCGGCCCGTTTGCGGCGCAGGGCGGCTCGTGTGGCTCGTACCGCGGCCAGATCGAAACCTTCGGGCACCTCCGCCCCGGCCACCAGCGCGGCGACCAGGGCCTCCTGACGGGCGGCCAGGTCGCTCACGTGATCGCCGGCCAGCCGGCCGCCTCGGCGATGGCATCGAGCTCGGCGGTCAGCTCCGCGGCCGGTGGGTAGTCGCCGTCGCGCTCCAGCATCAGGGCGGGCGGGGTGGTCCGGGCGCAGAGGTCCTTGATCAGGGTCAGCACCTGCGGCGGGGTGGGGTGCGTGTGCGTGTCGTGGTAGAAGCCGCCGCGCTCCTCGCCGCCGGCCACGTGCACGTACGCGATGCGCTCCAGCGGCAGCTCGTCGAGCAGGGCGGCCGGGGACTCGTCGCGGTTGCGGGCGTTGGCGTGCACGTTGGCGATGTCCAGCAGCAGGCGGCAGCCGGTGCGGTCGAGGATCTCGGTCAGGAACTGGGCCTCGGTGAGCTCCGGGTCCGGCCAGTCGAAGAGCGCGGCGATCGGCTCCAGCGCCAGCGGTACCCCGCCCAGCGCGGCCTCGGCCCGCCGCACGTTGGCCACGATCGCCTCGACCGCCTCCCGGGTGCGGGGGACCGGCAGCAGATGCCCGGCCTCCACGCCGCCCGCCCGCACGAACGCGATGTGTTCGCTGACCAGGGGCGCGTCGAGCAGCTCGGCGCAGCGGGCCAGGTGGACGGCGCGGGCGTCGGCGATCGGCTCGGCGCCGCCCAGGGAGAGCTTGACGCCGTGCGGCACGACGCGGACGCCCCGGGTGAGCAGCTCGGCCAGGGCCTCCGGCAGTGGGTCGTGGACGTGCAGCGACTCGGCCACGACCTCGGTGAAGCGCAGGCCGGGCAGGGCGGCCACGTAGCCGGCGATCTCCGGGCGCCAGCCGATGCCGACCCCGTAGGCCGGGGCGCTCACCCGCCGCACCCCCCGCCCCCGCCGCAGCTCGAGCCGCTGGAACAGCTGGAGCCGGAGGAGCAGCTGGAGCCGGAGGAGCAGCTGGAGCTCGACGAGCAGCTGGAGGAGGAGCCGCCCGAGTCGGAGCCGGAGCTGTAGTACCCGGCGTCGGTCTGGGCGATGTTGCGCTGCAGCGCGGCCGACTGGGCGAACGCCGGGTCGGCCAGGAAGAACGCGCCGACGCCGAAGAGCCCGACGCTCAGCGCGGCCGACTGCGGGCCGTACGTCGTCCAGGACGGCGACTGCTTGGGGGAGAGATGGCTCGCCTCGCGCCGCATCTGCTCCAGCAGCCGGCGGCCGTTGCGGCTGACCCGCGGGACGGACAGCAGCATGAACCCGGCGACGGCGACCAGGGCAAGCTCGCCGATGAGGTTTCCGACCGGCTTGCCGTTGCTCATCCCGGCGATCAGGCGCGCCACGCCGATGGCCAGGACGGCGAAGACGACCAGCGCGCCGGAGCGCACCGCGCGGCGGGCCGGGGCGTCGAGGATCCAGCCCTCGTTGGCCAGCTCGGCCTCGGCGCGGTCGAGCACCTCGCGGACCCGGCTGTGGGTCACCAGGCTCGTGGTGTTCATCCCGTGCCCGGCGGCGGCGTGGACGACCCGGTCCAGCTCGGAGGCGCCGGTCGGCGGCGGGCCGCTCTGCTTGAGGTAGCCGCGCTTGTCGCTCTCGACGGCGCCGGCGGCGCGCAGGGCGGCGAGCGAGCTGTAGACGGCGAGGCGGCGATCCCCGTTGATCAACGCGGCCTGGGTGGCGGTGAGGTTGCGCGCGCTTCGCAGCGACGGGCCGACGGTGTAGCTGCGGCGCCAGATCAGCACGCCGGCGACCGCGACCGCGGCGAGGCCGAGATACAGCCACACAAACTGCGGGCCCGGGATGCCCCAGGTGTCGCCCGGCCCCGCAAGGATCGATGTCCTCATGGGCTCAGTGTGGGAGTTCGTGTCCAGGCCGGCATGCGGGCGGACGGACAAGTTGAGCAAACCTTGCGGTCATTTCCTGCGGACCGCCGCCTCCACCAGGTTCAGCACCGCCTCCAGGTCCTGCACCGGCCGGCCGGTGGCCAGGTGTAGCACCAGCCCGTCGTACGCCAGCTCCAGGAACTGGGCCAGGATGCCGATCGGCACGTCGGCGCGCAGCACCCCCGCCTCCAGCTGGCGCTGCAGGCGCTCGCGGGTGGCCTCGGCGACCGCCTCGGAGCGGGCCGCCCAGCGCTTCGCGAACTCGGGGTCGGTGCGCAGGCGCCGGGAGACCTCCAGCTGGCTGCCGAGCCAGCCGGTCACGTCCGGCTCGCCGGTGTCCGACGCGGACGCCGACGCGGCGTGCAGCAGGTCGCGCATGACCTGCACGAGACCGTGTTGGGCGACGGTCGCTACCATGTTGGTGGCGTCGTCCTCGGCGACGGCCAGGAAGAGCGAGTCCTTGTCGCGGAAGTGGTGGAAGATCGCGCCGCGCGAGAGGCCGATCTCCTCCTCGAGTCGCCGCACGGTCGCGCCCTCGTAGCCGTGGCGGGCGAAACAGGTCCGGGCGCCGGTGAGGATCTCCTTCCGGCGCGCGTCGAGTTGGTCCTGGCTCACCCTGGGCACAGGTCCGATTATGCAAGCCGTACATACGGTTTGCATACGGGGGCGTTTCCGCCGGGTTTCTCACCTGGGATTGGTCCGCGTTTGCGGCGGTTTGTCGAGGTGTCGGCCCAGGTGGGCGACGATGAGGATCTGTTCGATATCAATCTGGTCACGTACCCTGCCCGCGTGCCCCTGTTGTTACTCGGCCTGGACGACACCCTGCTCGACAGGGCTGGGGCGTTCCGGGCGTGGGCGTGCGAGTTCCTGGTGCGCATCGGCGCGCCCGAGTACGACCTGGAGTGGCTGCTGTCCGTCGACGCGGACGGCATCGGCTCGGCCTGGGACGTGGCCGAGGGGCTGCGCGAGCGGTACGGCCTGCGGTACAGCGCGATCGACCTGGTCGAGGAGATCCGCGGCGCGGTGATGGAGCGGATGCGCCTCGACCCGCTCACCGCCTGCGCCCTCGCCATCGCCGAGGACTCCGGCTGGGTGCCGGTGTGCGTGACCAACGGCGAGTCCCGCCAGCAGGAGGCCAAGCTCAGAAAGACCGGCCTGGATCGGTACCTCGCCGACTGGGTCATCTCCGAGGAGGCCGGGGTCCGCAAGCCCAACCCGCGCATCTTCGCCATCGCCGCGGAGCGGGCCCGGATGCGGCTCGGCGGCGCCTGGCTCATCGGGGACAGCCCGGAGGCCGACATCGGCGGCGCCGACGCGGCCGGCGTGAACAGCGTCTGGCTGCACCGCGGCCGCCGCTGGAGCGAGCCGCGCTACGCCCCGACCCGCACCGCCGACGGGATGATCGCCGCGATCGCCGAGGTCATGGCGTCGCGCTGGTAATTCGGTTGCGTCACTGCCAGCGGTACCGCATGGTGGCGTGAACTTCGAGTCAGAGAGGGGGTTGGTTCGCATGACTGCCGTCACGGCGCGCTTCTGCATGCCCACCTTCTTCCCTCTCTCGACTCAGGAGACCTCGCGTTGCGCGACCATGACTTCGCACCATCCCGTCGCCGCCGCTTCGACGACGACGACCCGAACTTCCTGAAGCGCCGCTCCCACGACTTCGACACGCGGTGGGACGAGGCCGGCGACCCGGCCGGCGAGGCCGGCGACGGCGAGTGGAGCAGCTGGGACGCCCCGGGCGTCCAGCACGGCCCGTCGCCCCGGCCCGAGTGGGTCATCACCGAGGCCGCGGCCCGCGACACCGGCCGCGGCGTGCTCAAGACCGGCAAGGAGGCCGACGTCCACCTGGTGGAGCGGGCCGTGCCGGGCACCGGCCGGCGGGCGCTGCTGGCCGCCAAGCGGTACCGGGCGGCCGAGCACCGGCTCTTCCACCGCGACGCCGGGTACCTCGAGGGCCGCCGCGTGCGGGCCTCCCGCGTCAACCGGGCCATGGAGGGCCGCACCGCCTTCGGCCGGGAGATGATCGCCGGTCAGTGGGCGGCGGCCGAGTTCGCGGCCCTGGCCCGGCTGTGGGAGCTGGGGGTCGCCGTGCCGTACCCGGTGCAGCTGCTCGGCACGGAGCTCATGCTGGAGTTCGTCGGCGAGCCCGACGGCACCGGCGCGCCGCGGCTGGCCCAGACCCGCCCGGACCGCCCCGCGCTGGAGTCCCTGTGGTGGCAGCTCGTCGACGCGCTGCGGGTGCTGGCCCGGGGCGGGCTGGCGCACGGGGACCTGTCGCCGTACAACCTGCTCGTGCAGGGGGAGCGGCTGGTTCTCATCGACCTGCCGCAGGTCGTCGACGTGGTGGTCAACCCGAAGGGGGCCGAGTTCCTGGCCCGGGACGTCACCAACGTGGCGCGGTGGTTCACCGGCAAGGGGCTGGCCATCGACCCGGAGCCGCTGATCGTGGAGCTGCTGCACGACGCCGGCGTGCGCTGAGGGGCGCGGCCCGCCCGGGGCTCGTGGCATCGGGCGGGCCGCACTCGGTGCGACCGGCGGGGAGGGTGACCGCCGGTCGCGGTCTGTACCTATAAGTCCGAAATGTCGGGGCTTGCCCCTGGTGGGGCCGAGCGCTTCCGCGAGATGTGTCCCCAGGGACCATTGAAGGTGTAGCCGGGCTACATCTCGCGGATTCGGCCAGGTTCGTGATGTGAGATCGCGATCACGGAACAATGAGCAGCTTTCCGGTGCTTCGGCGGCTCTCCAGCGCCTCGTATGCCTCGGCCGCCGCCTCCAGCGGATAGCGCCCCGTGATGGTGGCGTCCACCACACCGTCGGCGACCCATCGGAAGAGGGTTTCCGCGCGCTCCTGCAATTCCTGCCGGGTGGCGATGAAATGGGCGAGGGTGGGCCGGGTGAGGAAATAGGAGCCGGCCATCAGGCGCAACGGGTCGAATGGGGGCACCTTTCCGCTGGCGGCCCCGAAGAGCACCAGCGTGCCGCGCGGGCGCAGCGCCCGCAGGCTGGCGTCGAACGTGTCGGCGCCGACCCCGTCGTAGACCGCGTCCACGCCGGCGCCCCCGGTGACATCGCGCACCGCGTCCAGCGCCCCGGCGTAGTCCACGGCCCGCACCGCCCCGTTCGCCTCGGCCGTCTCGCGCTTGCGCGGCGTGGACGCGGTCGCGACGACCCGCCCGCCGAGGTGCGTCACGATCCGGGTGAGCAGCTGGCCCATGCCCCCGGCGGCGGCGTGCACGAGGACCGTCGCCCCCGGGCGCACCGCGAACGAGTCGTGGGTCAGGTAGTGGGCGGTGAGGCCCTGCAGCATGACCGCGGCCGCCTGTTCGGTGGTGATGTCCTGCGGTACCGGCACGAGCCGGTCGGCCGGCACCAGCGCCTGCTCGGCGTGGCTGCCCGCGGGGCCCGTCCAGGCCACCCGGTCGCCCGGGGACAGGCCCTGCACGCCGGCGCCCAGCTCCAGCACCGTGCCCGCGCCCTCGCTGCCCAGCACGCCCGGCAGGGGCACCTGGTAGGTGCCGGTGCGCTGGTACACGTCGATGAAGTTGACCCCGCTCGCGCCCACCAGCACGAGCGCCTGGCCCGGGCCGGGGGAGGGGTCGGGGCGGTCCTGCACCCGCAGTACCGATCGATCGCCGAACTCGTCGAACACCACCGCGCGCATCGGGTTGCCTCCTCGGTTGTCGGCTTTCTTGTCTACCCCAATCCGCCGATCGGAAATGTCGTACCGCTGCCGTAGCATCCGGGGGTCTTTGGAGGTGAGCGCGCGTGGGGCCGACCCCGACCCATCGTCTCGCGATCGATCTGGGCACCTGCCACACCGTCGCGGTCGTGCACCGCGGCGAGGAGGCGCCCCGGGCGCTGCTGTTCGACGGCTCGCCCGTCATGCCGTCCGGCATCTACGCCGACGAGCAGGGCCGGCTCACCGTCGGCCGGGACGCCGAGCGCCTGTCCGGCCTGGCCCCGGAGCGCTTCGAGCCCTACCCGAAGCGCAGCGTCGACGAGGGTGCGGTGCTGCTCGGCCCGGTCGAGGTCCCCGTCGTGGAGATGCTCGCCGCGCTGCTGCGCCGGGCGGCCGAGGAGTCGCTGCAGGCCGGCGTCAACCCGGTCGGCTCGACCGTGCTCACCTGCCCGGCCGACTGGGGCGGCCAGCGCCGCGGCGTGCTGCTGGAGGCGGCCCGCCGGGCCAACCTCGGCCCGGTCGTGCTCGTCGACGAGCCGATCGCCGCGGCCACCTACTGCCTGCGCGTGCTGGGCCAGCAGGTGGCCCCGCTGCAGTCCCTCGCCGTCTTCGACTTCGGCGGCGGCACGCTGGACGTGTCGGTGGTCCGCCGCGAGTTCGACGGACTGCGCGTGCTCGGCCTGGGCGGCCTCGACGACCTCGGCGGCGTGGACATCGACGCGGCCCTGGTCGGCCACCTCGGCCAGCTGATCAACCTGCGCCACCCGGACCTGTGGCAGCGCCTGGCCAACCCGGACAGCACCGCCGCCCACCGCGACCGCCGCGAGCTGTGGAGCGAGGTCCGCGCCGCCAAGGAGATGCTCTCGCGGGCCGCCTCCGCCCCGGTCCACGTGCCCGGCAGCGACGAGGCGCTGCACCTCACCCGCGAGGAGCTCGAGCGGGTGGCCGGCCCGCTCATCGACCGCGCCGTGGACGAGACCCGCCGGGTGCTCGAGCGGGCCGGCGTCGACGTGCGCCAGCTCGCCGGCATCTTCCTCGTCGGTGGCTCCAGCCGCATCCCGCTGGTGGCCAGCCGCCTGCACGCCCGCTTCGGCGTGGCCCCGGTGGTGCCGGAGCAGCCGGAGCTGCCGGTGGCGTATGGCGGCATGCTGGCCGTCGGCAGCCAGCCGGCGCCGCAGCCCCAGCAGCCGCAGTTCAACGCCCCGCAGCCGCCGCCGCGCCCGCAGCCCCCGGTCTCCGGCATGCCCGTGTCCCCGGGGCCCTCGGCGGCGTTCCCGATCTCCGCCCCGTTCCCGACCTCGCCGTCGCAGACGTTCCCGGTCGGCTCGCCCGTCTCGCCCCCGCCGATCCCCCAGCGTCCCGTCTCCGCCCCGGTGGCACCGCCCCCGGCGGCACCACCGACAGGGATGGCGCACCCGGCGATGGCTCCGCCCGGACACCAGCTGGTCGTGCCGCGGCGGCGCAGGACCGGGCCGTGGATCGCGCTGCTCGTGGTGGTCGCGCTCATCGCCGGCTGCTTCTACGGCGGCACCCAGGTCTTCCACTGGCTCGGTGCCCAGGTCGACTCGCTCAAGGAGGGCCTGCCGGGCTTCGGCGACGGCACGGACGGGCCTGGCCAGGTCGACGGGCTCAAGGGCGGCGAGCCGATCCAGCTCAGCTCCGACGGTGCCATCGCCGCCGTGGCCGGCAATGGCAACATCTACACCGCGCAGGTCAACGCGGGCGCGACGGTCGTGGCCGGGTACGAGACCACGGGCAAGCAGACCTGGAACGTGCAGCTGCAGATGGAGCCGGCCAAGATCGCCCTGCGCGTGGTGGGGAACCTGCTCATCGTCGACGGCGAGGACGACGCTGCGCTCGGCGGTGACGGCAAGCAGGAGTCGCGCTCGGTCATCGACCTGGCCACGCACACGGCGAAGTGGACGAAGCCCTGGGACAACCGCATCGACCTGGTCTACCTGGGCACCGACGCCATCGTGGAGCACCGCGACTGGAACAAGCCGACCCTGGACCGCATCAACCTCGCGGACGGCTCAACGAAGTGGTCCGCGGCCGGCGACCCGAACAGTCACCGCATCCTCGGCCGGCGCGGGGCCAAGCCGGCGCTGGCCTGGCCCACCTCCGACACCGCGGCCGGGACCATCGTGCCGACCTACGGGTTGACGTTCCCCACCTACTGGCCGTTCCAGGAGTCGCTGACCAGCGGGGGCTTCGCGGTGCAGCTGCTCAGCGACACCAAGGCCGCGACCATCGACCTCAACACCGGCAAGCAGACGGCGTCCGGCGCCTACAAGAAGAACATTTCGAAGGACTCCTGGCTGGTCTACAACGACCTGGCGATGTTCAAGCCGGACGCCGACGGCAACGTGGTGGCGTACAACATCAGGACCTGGCAGCAGGCGTGGGAGTACAAGTCGCCGTCCGGCACCACCGTCGACGACCTGCGCCCGTGCGGCGAGAAGATGATCTGCGTCGCGGGCAAGCAGAACTCCGGCAAGGACGTGTTCATCGCCATCGACACCACCAACGGCCAGGCGAAGTGGACCAAGCAGTCGATCCGGGACCGCGACGGCACTATCTCCGGCACCGAGCAGCCCAACTGGGTGGTGATGGACGGTAAGCTCGTCGGCGGTCACGGCGTGTTCGACTCGATCGGCGAAGCGGCCATCCTCGACCCGGCGACCGGCAACGAGCAGGTCCAGCTGGGCAAGGGCCTGTCGCTGCAGGACGCCCGGGCCGGCTACGGCAACAAGGTCGTCATCGAGAGCGTCGTGCCGGGCAAGGGCACCTGGAACGCGTACATCTACAGCCTCGACGGCAAGGCGATCGGCTCGGCGGGGGTGCCGACCCTGCTGCAGGACGTGTCGCTGAGCAACGACTCGATGGTGCTGGTCGACGGCGACAAGGCGAAGGTGTACCGCTTCCAGATCCCCCCGGGCAAGTAGCGTCTCCGGCTGCCGTCCACAGTGGATGGCAGCCGCAATGTCCGGCATTGTCGCCCGGGACTGATGGCCGTCCGTCGATAGAAGTGGTAGTATGGCTACCGAATCTGCCGTCCCGTCGAGGCCGGATGCCGCCGCCGCATCGACGGGCGTCCCGTCGAGGAGCTCGTTTTGACTGCAGCGTCACAGCGCGCACCGCGCAAAGACCAGGTCCGCAATCGGCGGCGGCTGCTCGACGCCGCCCGCCAGGCCTTCGCCGAGCAGGGGCCCGACCTGAGCATCGAGGCTGTGGCCCGGGCGGCCGGGGTGGGGGCGACGACCTTCTACCGGCACTTCCCGACCAAAGACGACCTCGTCCTGCAGCTGTTGGAGGACCTGGCGGGCGGCGCGCGCGAGGTCGCGGAGGAGGCCGCTGCGGTCCCCGACGACTGGGAGGCATTCCGCACGGTATTCGTCCGCGGATGCGCGCTCGACGAGGAGGGGCTGCACCTGTTCGACGCGCTGTGCCGGACGAGCTTGCAGGCGGCCGAGCACGGCCGTCTGATCGCGACTTCCCTGATCGCTCCGGTTGCCGACCGGGCTCGGGGCAGCGGCCGGCTGCGCCAGGATGTCAGCGCCGAGGACGTGGCGGCGCTCATGCGCATGGCCGACTCGGCCTCAAACCCCCGGCAGCGGGAGATCACGTACGAGGTGATGCTGGCCGGGCTGCGCGTCCCAGCCGCGTAGCGGCCGCCACTCTCCGGAACTTCGGCGGGACCCGGCGCTGAGCCGCGCCGCGCGGCCCGGGCTCCTTCTTCGTTGCTCGGGTCCGGGTCCGCGCGCTTTTCCGGTTGGTCCGGCGCACTCGTCCTCGGCTCCCAGCTCCCGGCTCCGGACAGGATCGGCGCGATGGCTGCGGCGGCGGGAATCATCAACCCCGCGCCGCAGCTCGTTTCTCTCGTCACGCCATGGGCCCACGGTGTGCCGCCGGCGGCGCTCCCCGTGAGCGCCCGCACCTGCCGTGCCTCCGCCGACCTGGATGCGGCATGCGGCCCGCCCCCGTAGGCGCCGTGAGCGCGATGACGACGGCGCTCAAATGCTGGCCTGACGGCGCCGCCACCTGCGAAAAGGTGATCCGGTTGTAGTGCTACCGTTTTGCGCGCTACGGTGAAGAGGTAGTAATGCTACCGTTTCACAAGAAGGGCTTGCTTTCATGCGCGCGCTCATCCCCACCGGCAACCCGGAGACCCTGACCGAGCTGGGCGAAGTTGACCTTCCTACCCCGGCACGCCACGAGGCGCTGATCCGGGTGACCGACATCTCGCTCAATCGGGCGGACTTTCTGTACCTGAGCGGCCCGGCCGGCGATTTCCGCCCCGGCATCGACGCCGCTGGGGTCGTCGCCAGGGCCGCCGCCGACGGCAGCGGGCCGTCGGAGGGCAGCCGCGTGGTCCTGCACCTGCCGACGGGCGGAGGGGGAGCCGAGTTCGTCCCCGCCTCGGCGGACCGGCTCGCGGTCATCCCGGACAACGTGGACTCCGCCTCCGCGTCCGCGCTCCCGCTGGGCGGTCTGGTGGCCCGGCGGCTGCTCGCCCTGGCCGGCCCGCTCCAGGGGCGCCGGATCCTGGCCACCGGCGTTGGGGGCGGCGTCGGCCAGGTCCTCATTCAGCTCGCCGTCGCGGCGGGAGCCGAGATCACCGCCGTCGCCGAGGCGGGCCAGCCGACCGAGCACATGGCGGCGCTGGGCGCCCAGATCGCCCTCGACATCGACGATGTCGAGGGCGGCGCCTTCGACATCGTGCTGGAGTCCGTCGGCGGCGACCTCGGGTCCAAGACGGTCCACAAGCTCCGCCCCGGCGGCCAGAGCCTCTGGTTCGGCCAGGCCAGCGGCAACCCCATCACCCTGGACTTCTTCCGCCTGCTCCAGGCGGGCACCTCACTGACCCTGCGGCACTTCGTCTACGCCGACGGCGACGGCAGCCGTGACGCCGCGGACATCGAGGCACTGCTCAGCCTGGCCTCGCAGGGCGGGCTCCGGGTCGAGATCGGCCACCGCGGTGACTGGAGCAGCGCCGGCCCGGTGCTGCGGGAACTGTCCGCCGGCCGCCTGCGCGGCAAGGCGGTCCTGAGCGTCGCCTGACCTCAGCCGAGCCGGCCGGGGCGAAGCCTGCCCGGCCGGCCGGCGGGTCGCGTACTCCTGCGTAACACCGCCTCCGAACCGACGGCGCCATGAGCGCCGCCTGGGCCTGCCGCATCCCAGGGAAGGAACGCTCGGCCTGGAGCGGCTCACTCGGGCCTGGGTCCGAGCCGAAGTACGAATCCGCAACATCCGGCGGCGTCCAGCCGCTATGCACGAAAGGGCACCATCATGGGACGTTTCGACAACAAGGTCACGCTGATCACCGGCGGTGGCTCCGGGATCGGACGGGCGGCCGCCCTGCAGCTCGCCTCGGAGGGGGCTCGGCTGTCGCTGGTCGACATCAGCGCCAAGGGGCTGGCCGTCACCGCCGGGGAGATCGAGAAGGCCTCGCCAGGCACCGAGGTGATCACCGTCACCGCCGACGTGTCGTCAGAGACCGACGTCGAGCGCTACGTCGCCGACACCGTGGCCGCCTACGGCCGCATCGACGGCTTCCTCAACAACGCCGGCATCGAGGGCACGCAGAACCTGATCCAGGACACCAGCACGGACGAGTTCGACCGCGTCCTCTCCATCAACCTGCGCGGCGTCTTCCTCGGCCTCAAGCACGTCCTGGCAGTGATGAAGGAGCAGGGCTCCGGCGCCGTCGTCAACACCGCCTCCGTCGGCGGCATCCGCGGCACCGGCCTCCAGTCGCCCTACGCGACGTCCAAGCACGGTGTCGTGGGCCTGACCCGCAACGCCGGAGTGGAATACGGCCAGTACGGCGTCTCGGTCAACGCCATCGCCCCGGGCGCCGTGCTGACCCCCATGGTCGAGGAGTACCTGCGGCAGCTCGACCCGGACAACCCCGAAGAGGCCGCCAGGAAGTTCCTCAGCGACAACCCCATGCAGCGCTTCGCCACCCTCGACGAGGTCGCCCACCTCATCGCCTTCCTCCTGTCCGGCGAGGCGCCGTTCATCAACGCCGCCGTCATCACCATCGATGGAGGCCAGTCTTACAAGTACTGACCCCGCCGCAGCGCCGGGCCGACCCGGTCGCGGCAGGCGGCACCGCGTCGCAGTGTCGCTCGGCCCGGCAGCGTTCCAGGGGCCGCGGCCTGCCTCGGGTACGACGACGACCCCTCCTGCGTTCACGGCAGCGGATCGTGTCTGACGGCGGCATCACGGCGGCCCGGCGCGGGCCGGGCGAACAGCACGTCCGGGCTGGTCCCTCTTTCGCGGGGCCGGCCCGGACTGCATGACAGCGTCCTGCAACTCCGGCGAAGCCGGTGCTCCCCTCGGCGCGGTGCCCGTCTCCGTGGGTTGTCGGGGACATGTGCTGCCCCGGAAGCCTCGGCCCGCGGCGCGGTCCAGGGCGGCGAGGCGCTGCCGCCGCGGGGTCTCGCGCGGGTCGGGGAGGGCGAAGGTGGCGCGCTGAAGCGGTAGTCCTGCCGCCGGAACACCCCTAGCGACGAAACGGTTGTGAAACGACCGGGATCGCGCTGCGGGCCTGCGGATTGGCAAACGGTTGCAGCACTACCGTTTTGCCGCTAACCTTCAGATATCCGGTAGTACAACTACCGTTTCCATCTCCGGCCGACCAGCACCCAAGGAGGGCCATCATGGCCGACGTCGTTCGCATCGAGGACCGCGTGGAGATCCTCGATCTCTTCCACCAGTACACCGACGCCCTGGACTTCAAGGACTGGGCCCGGCTCGAGGGGCTGTTCACGCCGGACGTGAAATCCCTCTGGTTCGAGCAGTACCAGGTCGACGGGCGAGAGCAGGTCATCGGCTTCATCAGCGACCTGGTCGGCAAGGTGGGCCGCACCCATCACATGGTGTCGAACTTCCGCGTCTCGTTCGACGGTGACACCGCCGAGGCGAGCGTACGCGTGAAGGCATACCACGTCGGCATCGGCGACAAGGCGGGCCTGTTCGAGGAGTCCCTCGGCACTTTTGACGCCTCGGTCGCGCGCACCCCCGAGGGCTGGCGCTTCACCCGCTTCGACGAGGTGCTGTTCGTCATGCTCGGCACCCAGGAGGTCTTCGGCCTGGAAGAACCCGCATGAGCGCCACCGCGACGATCCCCGGCTACACGGCGGGGCGCTGGGACATCGACCCGGCGAACTCGGCGGTGACCTTCACGGTCCGGCACATGCTCGTCAACACGATGCACGGCCGGTTCAACGTGTTCGCCGGCGAGGTCGTCACCCGCGAGAACCCGCTGGAGTCCACCGTGGCCGCGGCCATAGAGACCTCGTCGATCGACTCCAACGACCGCGAGCGCGACGAGCACCTGCGCGCCCCCGAGTACCTCGACGTCTCGACCCACCCGCTGATGAGCTACCGCTCAACGGCCCTGCGCCAGGACGCTGACGGCTACATACTCGACGGCGAGCTCACCCTCAAGGGCGTGAGCCGGCAGGTTCCGCTGCGGCTGGAACCCGGCGGCATCCTCGCCCCCGACCCGATCGGCAAGACGCGGATGGGCATCGCCGCCACCGGCTCCATCGATCGCGCCGACTTCGGGCTCAGCTCGGATCTGCTGGACATGCCGCTGATCGGCGGCCTGCTCGTAAGCCGCAGGGTCGAGATCCGCATCGACATCGAAGCCACGCTCGCGCACTGACGGGCTCCGGCGCGTCCCATGCACCGCATGCCCGGCGCGGCAGGCATGCGGTGCCCGGGACGCCGGCGGTCCACGTGCGCTCCCGATAGGAAACGTCGAGGAACACCACGATGACAGAAACCACCAATGGCACGGCTGTGACGCCCGAAACTCCGTTCCCCCGGCAGGCCCCGCCCATTGACGCGGTACCGCAGGGTGCCCTGACGCAGGACAGCGCCGAGGAGCCACTGCTGACCTTCCTGCGCGCCGATGACGCGTACGGCGTGTGCGACCTGAACGGAGGCTGCTCCTGATGGCCGGGGCGGCATCCGGCCGCGCAGGCGGGTATCTGGTCATCGACGTCTGGAGCGACGTGATGTGCCCGTGGTGTTACATGGGCACCACGTTGCTGGCGCAAGCCCTCGAGCGCTTCCCGCACGCCCAGCAGACGCAGATCCGCCACCACAGCTACCAGCTCATGCCCGATCTGGCACCCGGCACCGCGGTCGGGCTGACCGAGTATCTGGTGCGCCAGCGCGGCTTCCAGCGTCAGCAGATCGAGGCGATGAACGCGCAGATCGCCGCGCGCGGCGCGGCCATCGGCCTCGAATACCACTCTGAGCGCGCGATCGCGGCCAACACCCGCGCGGCGCATCAGCTCATCCACTTCGCCGCCAAGGCCGCGCGCCAGCACGAGATGGTCCAGCGGCTGTTCAGGGCCTACTTCACCGAGGGCTTGAACGTCGGCGACCACACCGTGCTGGCCGGCCTCGCCGCAGAGACCGGCCTCGACCCGGCGGCTGCCACGCAGGCGCTGGCCACCGGCGTATTCGACGACGACGTCCAGGCGGACATCCGCCGGGCGCAGCAGCTCGGCATCTCCGGGGTCCCGTTCTTCATATTCGGGGACAAGTACGCCCTTTCCGGCGGGCAACCCGTCGAGGCATTCCTTCAGGCGCTCAACACGGCGTGGGACGAGGCGCCCGGCACGCCCTGAAGACGTGCCCCAGCCCAGCTGTGGCTCGGATGGCACCGGATCAAGATCGACAGTGACTTCGGCCCGGAGACCATGAAAGCCCTCATCCTCATCCAGCGGTACATCGGCATCGCCGACGACGGTGAGTACGGCCGCGAGACGGCGACGAACCGACAACAGCGGGAATTGCCAGCAGGGGCACGCGATCCACGGCTGACACGGCGACGGCGGCCGTCCGAGGTGGACGGCCGCCGTAGCGCGTTCGGTGCGGGCCCTACGCCTCGATCATCTTGCGCAGGACGTACTGCAGGATGCCGCCGTGGCGGTAGTAGTCCGCCTCGCCAGGGGTGTCGATGCGCACGACCGCGTCGAACTCCACGCCGGTTTCGGTGCTCACCTTGACCGTGCGCGGGGTGGAGCCCTCGTTGAGCTGCTCGACGCCGGTGACGGTGAACGTCTCGGTGCCGCTCAGGCCCAGCGAGTCGGCCGACTGGCCGGCCGGGAACTGCAGCGGGAGCACGCCCATGCCGATGAGGTTCGAGCGGTGGATGCGCTCGTAGGACTCGGCGATGACGGTCCGCACGCCCAGCAGCGCGGTGCCCTTGGCCGCCCAGTCGCGGGACGAGCCGGAGCCGTACTCCTTGCCGGCCAGGATCACCAGGGGCACGCCGGCCTCGGCGTAGGCCACCGAGGCGTCGTAGATGGTGGTCTGCTCGCCGTTGAGGTGGTTGACGGTCACGCCCCCCTCGGTGCCCGGCGCGAGCTGGTTGCGCAGGCGGATGTTGGCGAACGTGCCGCGGATCATCACCTCGTGGTTGCCGCGCCGGGAGCCGTAGGAGTTGAAGTCCTTGCGCTGCACGCCGTGCTCGGCGAGGTACTTGCCGGCGGGCGAGTCGGCCTTGATGGAGCCGGCCGGCGAGATGTGGTCGGTGGTGACCGAGTCGCCGAGCTTGGCCAGCACCCGGGCGCCGGCGATGTCGCGCACCGGGGACGGCTCGGTGGCCATGCCCTCGAAGTACGGGGGCTTGCGCACGTAGGTCGAGTCGCCGGCCCAGTCGAACGTGTCGCCGGTCGGGGTCGGCAGCGACTGCCACTGCTCGTCGCCGGCGAAGACGTCGGCGTAGCGGGTCGAGAACAGGTCGGCGCCGAGCGCGGCGGCGATGGTGTCCTCGATCTCCTTCGGGTCGGGCCAGATGTCGCGCAGGTACACCGGCTGCCCGTCGGAGCCCGTGCCCAGCGGGTCGCTGGTCAGGTCGATGTCCATGGTGCCCGCGAGGGCGTAGGCGACCACCAGCGGCGGCGAGGCCAGGTAGTTCATCTTCACGTCCGGGTTGATCCGGCCCTCGAAGTTGCGGTTGCCGGACAGCACCGACACGACGGTCAGGTCGTGCTCGTTGACGGCCGCGCTGATCGGCTCCGGCAGCGGGCCGGAGTTGCCGATGCAGGTGGTGCAGCCGTAGCCGACGAGGTTGAAGCCGAGCTTGTCCAGGTACGGCGTGAGGCCGGCCCGCTCGTAGTAGTCGGTGACCACCTTCGAGCCCGGCGCGAGGGTGGTCTTCACCCACGGCTTGCGGGCCAGGCCCTTCTCCACCGCGTTGCGGGCCAGCAGGGCCGCGCCGATCATGACCTGCGGGTTGGAGGTGTTGGTGCACGACGTGATGGCGGCGATGACGACGGCGCCGTGGTCGAGCTCGTAGTCCTCGACCTTGACCGGCTTGGAGGGCCGGCCGTTGGCGCCCCGCGCGGCCGAGACGAGGTCGTGCGGGCGGTCGCCGTTGGCGGTCTGGTGGTTG
Organism: Dactylosporangium sp. NPDC051485; assembly: GCF_040682015.1. Taxonomy (NCBI): domain Bacteria; kingdom Bacillati; phylum Actinomycetota; class Actinomycetes; order Micromonosporales; family Micromonosporaceae; genus Dactylosporangium; species Dactylosporangium sp. NPDC051485. The sequence continues at coordinate 32,536 of NZ_JBFAZW010000021.1, read as the reverse complement.
GCCGGCGGGTCGCTGGCCGGGAACGACTCGGCGCTCGCCTCGTCGGCGGGCCCCTCGACCCCGTCACCCACGTAGTCCTTCAGTGCCGAACGGAACAGCGGCTTGGCGCTCTTGAGCGGCACCCGGTCCTGCGGCCGCTTCGGGCCCGCCAGCGACGGCTCGATGGTGCTCAGGTCCAGCTCGAGGCGCTCGGAGTAGTCCGGCTCGGCGGCCGGGTCGTGCCACAGGCCCTGCTCCTTGGCGTAGGCCTCGACCAGCGCCACCTGGGCCTCGTCGCGGCCGGTCAGCCGCAGGTACTTGATGGTCTCGTCGTCGATCGGGAAGATCGCGACGGTCGAGCCGTACTCGGGGCTCATGTTGCCGATCGTGGCCCGGTTGGCCAGCGGCACGGCGCTCACGCCCGGGCCGTAGAACTCGACGAACTTGCCGACCACGCCGTGCTTGCGCAGCATCTCGGTGATGACCAGCACCAGGTCGGTGGCGGTGGTGCCCTCCGGCAGCTCGCCCGAGAGCTTGAAGCCGACGACCCGCGGGATGAGCATCGACACCGGCTGGCCGAGCATGGCGGCCTCGGCCTCGATGCCGCCGACGCCCCAGCCGAGCACGCCCAGGCCGTTGACCATCGTGGTGTGCGAGTCGGTGCCCACGACCGTGTCCGGGTAGGCGACGCCGTTACGCGGCATGATCACCCGGGCGAGGTACTCGATGTTGACCTGGTGCACGATGCCGGTGCCCGGCGGGACGACCTTGAACTCGTTGAACGCGGTCTGGCCCCAGCGCAGGAACTGGTAGCGCTCCTTGTTGCGCCCGTACTCCAGCTCCACGTTGCGCTCGAAGGCGTCGGGGCGGCCGAACAGGTCGGCGATGACGGAGTGGTCGATGACGAGCTCGGCCGGGGCGAGCGGGTTCACCCGCTTCGGGTCGCCGCCCAGCTCGACGACGGCCTCGCGCATGGTGGCGAGGTCGACCACGCACGGCACGCCGGTGAAGTCCTGCATCAGCACCCGGGCCGGGGTGAACTGGATTTCGACGCTCGGCTCGGCCGAGGCGTCCCACCCGCCGAGCGCCCGGATGTGCTCGGCGGTGATGTTCGCGCCGTCCTCGGTGCGCAGCAGGTTCTCCAGCAGGATCTTCAGGCTGTACGGCAGCCGCCCGGCGCCCTCGACCTGGCCGATCCGGTAAATGTCGTAGCTGGCGTCGCCGACGCTCAGCTGGCTCTTTGCTCCGAAGGAGTCGAGGCTCGCCACGGCGTGTGCTCCTCTTCCGTCAAGTCGTGTTTCCACGCGCCAGTCTTCCGCAGCGCACGGCGGCGCGCGGTCGCGGGGTAGCGGCTTTCCAAGAAAACCGTACGTCCGTCTTGTTTAAATCGCAAGCTCTAGTATGCCGCCAGGGCCGCCTCGGCGCGCTCGGCGGCCGGGACGTGTCCCAGTGCGCGGGCAAGCCGCAGGGCCGTCGTCAGCTGCCCGCGGTCCCCGCTCGCCTCTCCCAGGATGCGGCGCAGGTCGGGCTCGGCGAAGCGGTTCAGCCCATCCAGCGGCGTGGCCAGCCGCTCGGTGGCCAGCGCGGCGGCCTCCGCCGGCCGCCCGAGGGCCAGCACCAGGCCCGGGCGCAGCGGCAGCAGCCGCGGGTAGCGCCACAGCGCCGGGCCCAGCTCCCGCTCGCCGAGGGCCAGCACGGGCTCGTCGGCGCGCGCCCAGCCGAGCAGCACGCGGGCCATGCCGCGGTACTCCGGGTGCCCGCCCCGCCCGGCCAGCTCCAGGGTCGCCGCCGCGGCCGGCTCCACCGCCGCCGCGTCGAGGCGGTCGGCCGCCACGATCGCCGTGTAGTAGCTGACGTACATCTCCTGGAACAGCTCCCCGCGCCGGCCCCGCGCCGCCCGCAGGTGCGCCTCGGCCGCCGCCGCGTCACCCATGAGGCTCTCGGTGGCGGCGGCCGGCCCCAGGATGCCGGCGATCGGGTCCCAGCCGATGATCGGGAACACCGGCAGGTCGGTGCCGGGCAGCGCGGCCAGCGCCGCGCCGAACAGCCGGCGGGCCCCGGCCAGGTCGGCGGCGAGCAGGGCCGCGTAGCCGGCGTGCACGTCGGCCACGATCCGGGCCCAGGGCTCCTCGGCGCCGGGCCGGGCCAGGTCCGCGACCCGCCCCGGGTTGCCGGCCGCGGTGTGGTACGACGCGTATCCCCACAGCGCGGGCACGATCTGCGGCACCGGCCGCACCCTGCGCAGCACCGGCTCCATGAGGTCGTACTGCTCGGCGACCGGCGCGGCCAGGTATTCGTCGGTGGACTGGTGCACGTAGGCGAGGCGGACGCGCAGGTCCAGCTCCAGCACGTCGCGCTCCTGCGACCGCGGGGCGTTGAGCAGTACCGCCAGTGCCTCCGCGAGCAGCGAGGCGGCCTCGGCGTGCGCGGTTCGCTCGTAGGCCTCCCCGGCCGCCGCCGCGAACACGGGCGCGGCCTGCATCGGCGGCACCGCCGGCAGCGCCGGGCGCAGGTGCGCGGCCATCGCGGTCGCCGACCCGCCGGTGCGGCGCACCGCCTCGGCGGCCCGGGCGTGCAGGCGGGCGCGGCGCAGGGGGCCCTGGTCGAGGTACGCGGCCTGGCGCAGCAGGTCGTGGGCGAAGCGCAGCCGGCCCGGGTCGTCGGTGGCCGCGAGGATGCCGGTGGCCACCGCGGTGTCCAGCGCGTCGTACAGCTCCAGCTCGTCGGTCATGGTCATCTCGCGCAGCACCGGCACGTCGAACTCCCGCCCGAGCACCGCCGCCACCGCGAGCACCGCCAGGCTCTGCTCGGGCAGCCGCGCGAGCCGCCGCCGCAGCACCTCCTGCACCCTGGCCGGCACGTGCCGCCGCGCCGCCTCGGCGTCGAGGGCGTGCTCGGCCACGAGCACCTGCAGCAGCTCCTCGACGAAGAACGGATTCCCGCCGGTGCGGTCCATGAGCACGCCGACGGTCTCGGCGGCCACCGGCGTCGCGGTCCGGCGCGCGGCCAGCGTCGCGACGTCCGCCGTCGTCAGGCCTTCGAGCCGCAGCTGTACGGCATGAGCCTCCCCCGCCAGCCCGGCCACCGCGTCCGGCGCCTCGGCGGCGCGGAACCCGACGGCCAGCGTGATCCGCGACCCGGCGACGGCGCGGGCGCAGAGCGTCAGCAGCGTGGTGGACGGGGCGTCGAGGAGGTGGGCGTCGTCGAGGATCAGCAGCAGCGGCACGGCGGCCGACAGCCGCCCCAGCCCGTCGACGATCCCGCGGTAGAGCCGGGACCGCGCCAGCTCGGCGTCGGCGAGGCGCTCGGGGGCGGGCAGCGGCAGCACCTCGGCGAGCGCCGGGTCGAGCACCGCCGGCAGGTTCCCGTAGGGCGCGAACGCCCCCACGACGGCGCCCTCGTCCGCGCTCTGCGCGACGCCCCGCAGGGCCTGGGCCCACGGGAGGAAGACCGGCGGCCGCGGCCCCTGCACGCCGCTGCCCGCGCCGACGGCGTAGCCGCGGGCGGTGGCCCGGGCGGCGGCCTCGCGCAGCAGGGCCGACTTGCCGATGCCCGCCCCGCCGCACACGAGCAGGACGCGCCCGCCCGGTGCGTCGAGGATCCGGTCGATCGCGGCCAGCTCCCGGTCCCGGCCGACCAGCCCGGCGGGCTCCTGCGGGGCCCGGACCTCGGCCGGCGCGGGCGCCGGGGCGGACAGGCCGGACGGGCCGGCGGGCCCGCCCAGGGCGGGGGAGTCGCGGAGGATGTCCGATTCCAGGCGTTGCAGGGCCGGGCCCGGCTCGATGCCCAGGTCGTGGATCAGCAGCGCGCGGGCCCGCGCACAGGCGGCCAGCGCGTCGGCCCGGCGGCCGGTGCGGTACAGGGCGAGGACGAGATGGCACCAGAGGCGCTCGCGGTAGGGGAACTCGGCCAGGGCGGCCTCGCCGGCGTAGACGACGTCCGCCTCCCGGCCCAGCGCCAGCAGCGCCTCCGAGCGGGCCTCGATCGCCGTGAAGCGCAGCTCCTGCAGCCGGGCCCGCTCCGCCTGGGCCAGCGGCGAGTCCCCCAGCTCCGGCAGCGGATCGCCGCGCCACAGCGCCAGCGCGGCGGTCAGGCCGGCTGGGTCGTCGCCCGGCCTGTGGGACTGCACCGCGGCGGCGAGCCGGGCCGCGTCGACCCGCGAACCGGGGACGGCCAGCAGGTACCCGGGGGCGCGGGTGACCAGCACGGCCGAGCGGTCGCGGGACGACCGGCCGGGCTCCAGGGCGCGGCGCAGGCGGGACACGTAGGCCTGCAGGGACGCGAGCGCGCGCTGCGGCGGCTCGTCGGCCCACAGCTCGTCGATCAGGCGCTGGACCGGGACCACCCGGCCGGGCTGGGTGGCCAGCATGGCGAGGACGGCGCGCTGCTTCGGGGTGCCGAGGTCGACCTCGGCGCCGTCGGGCCCGATCGCCTCCAGGGGGCCCAGGATGCGCAGCTCCAACCCGCCGTACCACCTCTACAGCTCGACGACCTCCCGGCCGTCCAGCCCCGGGCGGAAGCCCGCCTCGCGCAGGATGTCCTGCAGCTCGAGGCCCTGGGGGTCGGCGGACGGCGCCGCTTCGAGCGTACGGGCCGTGGTCGCGCGCAGGGCGTCCACGAGGGCGAACAGCACCTGAACGGCGCGGTCGCGGCGGCCGGGCGGGATGGCCAGGCCGGCCAGCCGGACCACGGGACCCCCGGGTCGTACGGCGGCCAGCGCGGCCGCGGGATGCCCGTCGTCGGACGCCGGGTCGACCAGCTCCCACCACTGCAGCGTGGTGTCCCGGGCGAGGGCGTCGTTCCACCGCTGCGCCGTGGCGCGGGTGAGGTCCAGGCGGCCCGGGGGCACCCGGCGCACCAACAGCAGAGCGGTCACGGGAACGAGCATCCACCGCCGCGCTTGCAAAAGGCTTGCGCCGCGGGCGTCATGTCGGGAGCGGGACAGCCGGCGAGCGGCCCGGCGCGCTCAGCCGGTGCCGGTCAGGCGGGCGTACTCCTCCGGCGTGCCGATGGCCCGGCGCCGGTCCGGGTGCTCCACGTAGTGCTCCACGACCGTGCCCAGGAAGACGGGCTCGACGGCCAGCAGGTCCAGGGGGATCAGGAGCCAGCCCGGCTCGGGCCGGTCCGGGCGGCGGATGCTCAGGGCGAGCCTCGGGCCGCGGACGGTCAGCGGCAGCGGGGTGATCGGGACGCGCACCAGGTCGTCCCAGGCGAGGCGGCGGCGACCGCCGGCGCGGATGTTCAGGCCCGACGGGGTGAAGACGATGCGCGGGCCGCGCAGCAGGGGCCAGGCCGCGCCGGCGATGACCAGCGCGGCGCCGGCGTTGACGCCCATGCGGGTGGTGGGGGACAGGGACCGGTCGCTGTCCAGGAAGACGGTGCCGACCAGGGCCCAGCCCATCGCCAGGCGGCCCATCAGGATCGGGGAGCCGGGCACGACGAACGTGCCGGCGCGGATGCGCAGCGCCGACGGCGGGGGCTGCTGCAGGGGGCGGAAGACGGCGCCGAAGACGATGAAGGCGGTGCACAGGACCACGATCGGGACGAGCTTGAACAGAGCGGCGGCCCAGACCGGGGTGTTGTCCGGCGTGACGGCGAACTCGTCGACGACCCGGAGCGCGACGATGAGCAAGGCGACCGCCGCAGCCGTCGCCTTGCTCGTCCTCACGTAGCGGTCGAACCGCCCGGGCGTCACACCGCCAAGTCTACGAAGCGGGCGCGCAGGTCGGCGACCGTCGGCATGGCCACGGCGCCGCCCGGGGACTCGCAGACCAGGCCGGCCACGTGCACGGCGACCCGGGTCAGGGTGGCCCAGGTGCCCAGGTCGGCGGGCCTGCCGTGGGTCAGGATGCCCCAGCTCAGGCCGGCCATGGTGGCGTCCCCGGCGCCGGTGGTGTCCAGCGGGGCGATGGGGGGCGCCGGCACCAGGACCGTCGAGGAGCCCACGGCGACCAGGGCACCCTGGGCTCCCAGGGTCACCACGACGGCCTTGGCGCCCAGGGTGAGCAGCCGCCGGGCGGCGGCCTGCGGGGAGTCGCCCCACAGGGCGGTCGCGTCGGCGGAGGACAGCTTCACCAGGTCGGCGGTGGCGGCGAACTCGGCCACGACGTCCGGGTTGACGCCGACGACCGGGCGGACGTTGGGGTCGAAGACGCGGACCGGGCCCGCACCGTCGGGCCGCCGCACGGACCAGGCGCGGCGGGCGGCGGCCAGCACGCGCGGGGCGAGCAGGCACATGGAGCCGCAGTACAGCAGGGAAGCGCCGGCGACCAGCGACTCGTCGACGTCGGGGGCGTCGAGCAGGCCGTAGGACGGCGGGTCGCCGTAGAAGCGGAAGGACGGCTCGTGCCCCTGGAACGTGGTGACGGCCAGGGTGGTGGTTACGCCGGGGGCGGTGACGGTGCCCGCGGTGCCGACGCCGGCCTTGTCCAGGAAGTCCAGCAGGCGCGCGCCGAAGGGGTCGTCGCCGAACGAGCCGAGGAAGTGCACGGGGGTGTCGAGGCGGGCGATGCCGACGGCGACGTTGAACGGGGCGCCGCCGACCGCGGGGCGATAGACGACCTCACCGTCCGCTGTAGATTCAAGAAGATCGATCAATGCCTCGCCGAGTACCACGCCGTAGCCCGTCATCGGGCCAGTATCAGGCGGTCGGGCGGCGCTTGGCCAGCCACAGCTCGTGGGCCAGCTCGCCGGGGCTCAGGCCGGGGCCGCCGGGCTCGCGGCACAGGCGGGTGGCGCCGGCGTCCTTGACCGCGTACCACCGCTGCGACTCCGCGGTCGTCGGCGGCACGGCCCGGGCGGTGAAGACGAGCTGGGCCTGGGCGGGGTTGAGCCGGGGATCGCCGAGCAGCCGCAGCGCCTCGGCGGTCAGGCTGGGTTGCAGCAGCGCGTCGAGGTCGTCGACGAGCAGCACGCCGCCGCGGTCGAGGGCGGGCAGCAGCGCGGCGAGCAGGTCGAGCCAGGCGATGGTGCCGTCGGACTCGCCGTAGGCGCCGAGCGGGTATGGGCCGGTGCGGGTCTCGTGCACCAGCCGCACGCCGTCGCCCCCGGTGTCGACGCCGGCGATGCCGAGGCCGGCCCGGGCCAGCAGCAGGGTCAGCTCGTCGGTCCAGCCGGCCGCGAGGTGCTCGAGGTCGCGGACCAGGCGCGGGCCGGCGGCGACCCGGACCGGGACGATGGCGGCGAACGCGGCGGCGACCGGGGCCAGCCGCGGGTGCTCGGCGTCGGCGCCGAGGGCGAGCAGGGTCACGGCCGGGTCGCCGGCCACGATGGCGGCGAGCGCGTCGAGGCGGGCCCGCGGGAGGGCGCGCACGCCGCCGCGGTCGCGCTCGTACCAGATCGTGCGGCGCTCGTTGCCGTACGCGTGCAGCCACTCCCCGGAAATCTCGCCCTGCTTGTAGGTGCAGCCCCACACGTAGCGGACCCCGCCGGCGAGGACCTCGGCCTCGAACCGGGTGGGCAGCAGCCGGGCCGCGGGGTCGAGGCGGAACGGCTCGAAGCGGCGGATCGCGTCGCGGGCGTCGCTGCCGGCGGCGGTCAGGGCGCGCAGCGTATCCAGGGCGCGCAGGACGGTGGACTTGCCGGCGGCGTTGGCGCCGAAGACGCCGGCCAGCGGCGAGACGTGCAGGGCCGGCCCGAACAGCAGGGGCGCGGGCAGGCCCGCGTCGGGCGGCGTGGCCAGCAGCGTGAGCTCCTGGATGTCGCGGACCGAGCGGAAGTTCTGGACACGGAAACTGAGCAGCATCGCCGCTCACGCTAGAGGCGGCTCTCCCGCCCGGTCCGGGCCTCGGCCCCGGCCTCACCACGGAAATACCCCGGCCTCATGGTGCCCGTGACGAACACCGCGTGCCAGACGCAGAAGACGAGCACCGTCCACAGCTTGCGGGAGTGGTCGCCCTCCTTCTTGCGGTGGGCCTTGAGCAGGCCGCGGACCACGTCGAGGTCGAGCAGGTCGCCGGCGCCGGAGGCGTCGAGCAGGCCGTGGGCCCAGTCGTACATCTCCCCGCGCAGCCACGGCCGGATCGGCACCGGGAAGCCGAGCTTCTTGCGGTGCACGATCGCCTCCGGCACCACCCCGGCCAGGGCCCGGCGCAGGGCCGCCTTCGTCTCCTGGGAGCGCGGCGGCACCTTGAGCTCGCTGGGCAGCGTGGCGGCGACGTCGAACACCGCCCGGTCCAGGAACGGGGTGCGCAGCTGCAGCGAGTGGGCCATCGTCATCCGGTCGGCCTTGACCAGGATGTCGCCGCGCAGCCAGGTGTAGAGGTCGACGTACTGCATGGTCGTGACGTCGTCGAGCGCCCCCGCCTCCTTGAACACCGGCGCGGTGACGTCGGTGTGGCGCACGTCGGGCTCGTAGTGGCGCAGCAGCGCGGCCTTCTCCTCGTCGGTGAAGATCCGGGCGTTGCCGTAGTAGCGCTCCTCGATCGGCGTGGTGCCCCGCTCCAGGAAGCTCTTGCCCTTGATGCCCTGCGGGATGACCCGCGACACGGCGCGCAGGCCGCGCTGCATCTGGCCGGGCAGGTGGCTCACGCTCGACAGCGACAGCGGCTCCCGGTAGATCGGGTAGCCGCCGAAGAGCTCGTCCGCGCCGTCGCCGCCGAGGACCACGGTGACGTCCTGGGCGGCCCGCTCGGCCAGGAAGAACAGCGGCACCAGCGCCGGGTCGGCCACCGGGTCGTCGAGGTGCCACACGATGCGGGGCAGGGCGCGCATGAAGTCGGCGGCGGTGACGACGGTCTCGGTCAGCGGCACGCCGAGGGCCCGCGCCGACTGCTCGGCCACGTCGATCTCGGAGAACTGCGCCCCCGGCCCGACCGCGTCGTAACCCACGGTGTAGGTGCGCAGGCCGGGGTTGCGCTCGGCGGCCAGGGCGACGATCGCGGTGGAGTCGATGCCGCTGGACAGGAAGGCCCCGACGGGCGCGTCGGCCCGAAGGTGGGCGTGGACGCTGTCGCGCAGGGCGTCGGCGATGCGGCGGATCACCGCGTCCTCGTCGGCGACGGGCGCCGGGCGGAACGTCAGCTGGCCGTAGCGCCGGTTCGCCAGCGGGCCGCCCGGCGTATACACGAACGACTCGCCGGCCCCGAGCCGCCGCACGTCCGGGTGCATGGTGGCGGGCTCCGGGACGTACTGCATGGTCAGGTAGTGCTGCAGCCGCACCGTGTCGACCGCGGCGGGGTCGGCGACGAAGGGCAGCAGCGCCTTCTTCTCGCTCGCGAGGTACACCCCGTCCGGGGTCTGCAGCTGGTACAGCGGCTTCACGCCGAACGGGTCGCGCGCGCCGAACGCCCGGCGGGCCGAGGAGTCCCAGATGACGAACGCGAACATGCCGCGCAGGCGGCTCACGGCGCTGGGGCCCCAGTGGTGGTAGGCGGCCGCGATGACCTCGGCCTCGCTGCGGGTGGCGAACTGCTCGCCGCGCTCCTCGGCCAGTTCGGCCCGCAGCTCCTCGGCGTTGACGACGGCGCCGTCGAGCACGACGAGATACCGCCCGGCGGTGATCCCGGACGACGGGTACGACACCGGCTGCCGCCCGCCGGCCGCGTCGTTGACCGCGAGCCGCTCGGCGCCGAAGACGACGTCGTCGGTCGCGACGACGCGCTCCTCGTCGGGGCCGCGGTGGCGCATCAGCCCGAGGGCGTCGGCGATCGCGTCCCGCCGCGCCGCCGCGCCGCCCCGCGCGCTGACGAAGGTGAGCAGTCCCGCCATGGCAAGCATCCTCGCACGCGGTACGGTCGCAGGTGGAGCACGAATTCGCGGCGATGGAAGCGGGGCCACCATGGATGCAACAGGCAACGTCGCAGGTGGCGAGCCGGCGGGTAGCCAGTCGCACGACCCCGACTTCCCCGAACGGTTCCGCGAGTTCATGCGGACGGGCTGGCGCGACGCGGGGCTGGACGTCACGCCCCGGGCCGAGGCGCCGGACCACGCCAAGCGCCGGGCCGAGCTGTCCGCCGCGTTCCCCGGCGAGACGCTGATCATCCCGTCCGGGGTGGAGCGGGTCCGCTCCAACGACACCAGCCACGCCTTCCGGCCCGGCACCGAGCACGTGTGGCTCTCCGGCTCCCACGAGCCCGACAGCGTCCTGGTGCTGCGCCCGTCCGGCGACGCCACGCTGTATGTGCGCCCGCGCTCCCCGCGCGACACCGACGAGTTCTTCACCGACCGCAACCACGGCGAGCTGTGGGTCGGCCGCCGGCACACCCTCGCCGAGCGGGCCACCGAGCTGCAGCTGAGCACCGCGCACATCGACGAGCTCGGCGCGGCGCTGGACGACTGCGCGCCCGGCCGCACCCGCGTCCTGCGCGGCTTCGACCCGGCCGTCGACGGGCGGGTCCGGGCCACCGACCCGCAGCGCGACGCCGACCTGGCCACGATCCTCGCCGAGCTGCGGCTGGTCAAGGACGCCTGGGAGGTCGAGCAGCTGCAGGACGCCATCGACGCCACCGTGCGCGGCTTCGAGGACGCGGCCCGGGCCCTGCCGGCCGACCGCCCGGTGCGGGAGCGGCTCATCGAGGGCCTGTTCTGGCTGCGGGCCCGCCACGACGGCAACGACGTCGGCTACAGCTCGATCGTCGGCGCCGGCGCGCACGGCACGATCCTGCACTGGACCCGCAACGACGGCGAGACCCGCCCCGGCGAGCTGCTGCTGCTGGACATGGGCGTGGAGAACCGCAACCTCTACACCGCCGACGTGACCCGCACGCTGCCGGTCTCGGGCACCTTCACCCCGCTGCAGCGCCAGGTCTACGACCTCGTGCACCGCTCCCAGCAGGCCGGCATCGACACGATCCGCCCCGGAGCCGACTTCGACGACGTGCACCAGGCGTGCATGCGCGTCCTCGCCGAGGGCCTGCACGACCTGGGGATCCTCCCGGTCACCGTCGACGAGGCCATGAAGTCCGACAGCATCCTGTACCGGCGCTGGACCCTGCACGGGTTCGGGCACATGCTCGGCCTCGACGTGCACGACTGCGCGCGCTCGCGCAAGGAGAAGTACCGGGAGGGCAGCCTGGGTGCGGGCTACGTGCTGACGGTGGAGCCCGGGCTGTACTTCCAGCCGGAGGACGAGCTGGTGCCGCAGGAGCTGCGCGGCCTCGCGGTGCGCATCGAGGACGACGTGCTGGTGACCCCGACCGGCGCCCGCAACCTCTCCGACGGCCTGCCCCGGACGGCCGACGACGTGGAGTCGTGGCTGGCCGCGCGGCGCGAGGAGGGCTACCGCCTGCCGCAGTGAGGCGCTCCGCGGTGCCGATCCGGCATGTCGGGCATGCCCGAATGCCGGACCCGGCTGCCGGACCCGGCTGCCGGACCCGGCTGCCGGACCCGGCTGCCGGACCCGGCTGCCGGACCCGAATGCCGGACCCGACTGTCGGATCGGTGACGCTGGCCGGGCCCGGGCAACCCGCAGCGGTCACCATGCGGCCATGACACCTCTGATCGTGCTCGGCGTGCTCGTCGCGGTCGTCATCGTGCTGCTGTGGTGGGCGGTGGCGACGTACAACGGGCTGGTCAAGGCCCGCACCCAGGTCGACGCGTCGTGGGCGCAGATCGACGTGCAGCTCAAGCGCCGCCACTCGCTCATCCCCAACCTGGTGGAGACGGTGAAGGGGTACGCCGCCCACGAGCGCGGCACCCTGGAGTCGGTGGTGGCCGCCCGCAACGCCGCCGCGGGCTCGGCCGCCGGCGGACCGGCCCAGCAGGCGCAGGCCGAGGGGGCGCTGACCCAGGCGCTGGGCCGGCTCTTCGCCCTCGCCGAGGCCTACCCCGACCTCAAGGCGAACCAGAACTTCCTGCTGCTGCAGGGCGAGCTCGCCGGCACCGAGGAGAAGATCGCCTACGCGCGGCAGTTCTACAACAGCGCCGTGCAGACCTACAACCAGAAGACTCAGACGCTGCCGACGAACATCGTCGCCGGCATCGGCGGCTTCCACGCCCGGCCGTACTTCGAGGCCGCCGCCGGCGAGCGGGCCGACGTCAACATCCGGTTCTGAAAGGTCCGGCCGTGGACCTGGACCCGGTGGTGCTCGTCGAGGCCGGCATCGTCGCCGCCGGCCTCGGGGTGTGGCTCGTCGCCTTCTGGGCCGCGAAGCTGCTGACCCGGCCGCGGCCGATCCCGTCCCCGCCGGGCACCCAGGACTTCGGCGGCGACGAGCCCCCGGCCGTGGTCAGCCTGATCACCGGCCGGTGGGAGCTGACCGAGGACGGCGCCGAGTCGACGCTGATCGACCTCGCGGCCCGCAAGATCCTCGAGTTCCGCCAGCCGGGCAACGACCCGCTGCAGACCACGCTGTTCGTCCGGCAGGAGCGGCCGGGTGGGCTCAACGCGTACGAGAGCATGATCTTCGAGCGGGTGCGCGGCCTCGCCGTCGGCGGCCACGTCCCGCTCACCGCCCTGACCTTCCGCGACGAGGAGCAGGCCAAGGGCTGGACCCGCCGGCTCAACGCGGCGATCGTGGCCGACGCCCGCGCGCGGGGCCTGTCGCGGCGCCGCTTCTCGCCCGCGGTCGTGGCCGCGCTGGGCATCGTCGCCGCCGTCCCCGCGTTCGCCCTCGGCCTGGCGATCGCGCTGCAGGCCCGCCACCAGGACAGCCACTCCGACGGCTACGGCGCCGCGGCGGTCGGGGTCATCATCCTGTGGTGCGCGCTCGGCGGCTTCGCCGGCAAGCCGCGCGGCGAGCGGGACACCCCCGAGGGCCGGGCCGCGGCCACCCGCTGGCTCGGGCTGAAGACCTTCCTGCGCGCCCACGAGAGCTTCGCCGACCTGCCGCCGGCCGCCGTCGCGGTGTGGGACCGCTACCTCTCCTACGGCGACGCCGTCGGCGCCACCCGCGTGTGCAGCGCCGTGATCGACCTCGGGATGGGCAACCGGCGCCGGGTGTGGTCGTCGTTCGGGGGGACCTGGCGGCGGGTGCGGGTGCGCTATCCCGGGCTCTTCCCGCGGTACGGCCAGAAGGCCCTTCGGCTCTTCATCAAGGCCTTCGCCGGGCTCGCGCTCGCCGTGGTGCTCGTGCGGCTGGGCATCGCCTGGTTCTGGCTGCCGCCGTTCGTCTACGGCGGCTACACCCTCGTCGCCGCCGTCGTGGACGTGTTCCTGCCCGCCACGCTCACCGGCGAGGTGCTGTGGGTGGAGACCTGGAAGACCCGCAGCCAGGGCGAGGACAGCCCGGCCATCCCGTGGCTGCACTACCTGGCGGTCGACGACGGCACCCGGGACCGCACCGTGGCCTGGGCCTGCCCGTCGGACCTGGCCGGCCGGGCGGCCCCGGGCGACGTGGTGACGCTGACCGCCCGGCGCTGGACCCGCCGCGTCCTCGAACTGCGCGTCGACACGAGCGCCCGGCTGCAGCCGCGCCACTACGGCGACGAGAACACCGACCAGCTGATCCAGCAGGCGATGCACGCCGGCGCGCCGGTGCTGGCCACCGCCGTACGCCCGGCCCGGGTGAGCCCGGCCGAACTGGTCACCGCCGAGGAGGTGGGCCGGGTGCTGGGCCGCCCGGTGCGGCCGGGCGCGGGGACGGATCGCGCGGTGGCGGTCGGCCCGATGGCCTTCGCCGAGTTCCGGGCCGAGGACGGCGCCGTGCTGCTCGTCGCGGTGGCCGCCGGCGCCGCCGCCGAGCTGGCCATCCGCGTCCACCGCGGCGGGCGGGCCGTCCCGGGCGTCGGCGACGAAGCCTTCGCCTCGGGCCAGTGGGCCGTGGCCCGGCGGGGGACGACGGTGGTGAGCCTCCAGCAGCGCGGCCCCGGCCCGGTGCACCAGCCGTACCTCGTGTGGTTGCTCGGACTCGCCGTCAACCGCCTCACTTGAGGTGCCCGGTCGTTGGGTAGGAGGATGCCCAGACAAGCTGAAGACACCTGGCAAGGAGATGCGCATGCCCGACCGTCCGCGCCCGCCGTCGCCCTACGACTTCCTCCCCGCGGTGCCGGCGTTCAGCCTGACCAGTGAGGACCTGACCGACGGCGGCACGCTGCCCGACGCGCAGGTCTATGAGCGCGGCAACACCTCGCCCCACCTGTCGTGGTCGGGCTTCCCGGCCACCACGAAGGGCTTCGCGGTCACCTGCTACGACCCGGACGCCCCGACCGGCGGCGGCTTCTGGCACTGGCTCGTCTACAACATCCCGGCCGGGGTGACCGAGCTCCCGACGGGCGCCGGCACCGGCGACAAGGACGGCATGCCGGACGAGGCCATCCATTCCCGCAGCGACTACGGCACCCGCGACTTCGGCGGCGCGGCCCCGCCCCGGCAGGACGCCCCGCACCGCTACTTCTTCGTGGTCCACGCCCTGGACACCGACTACCTGGACATCGACCCAGGCGCCAACCCGAACGTGGTCGGCTTCAACCTCACCGCCCACACGGTGGCCCGGGCGATCCTGACCTCCTCGTTCGGCTTCTAACTCGTTCGGCTTTCTGACCGGCGCGCGCCGGCCGCCCGCCCGACCAGCGGCGGGCGGCCGGACGCGGGTCAGGTCCAGAACGTGTCGTGCTCCAGCATGAAGGCGGCCCGCTCCTCATCGGTCATGTCCTGCAGGGTCGGCAGGTTCTCGAAGTAGGCCTCGCGCGGCGCGCCCGGCGCGAAATGCAGCAGCATCTCGGCCGGGGCGCCGGACTCGTTGCGGAAGCCGTGGATGCCACCCTGCGGGACGTGGACGAAGTCGCCCGGCTCGGTGTCGATCCAGCGGCTCCCGTCGTAGATGCGCACCGAGCCGCTCAGGATGAAGAACGACTCCGAGATCGAGCGGTGGAAGTGCGGGTCCGGGCCGGCGGGCTGCGGGCCCATCACCCAGCGGTACAGGCCGAACTCGCCCCTCGTGGTCTTGCCCGTGGCCAGGTAGTGCACCGTGTTGCCGTTGGCGTAGGTGAAGTCGGGCGGGGTGCCCACCGGACGGTAGGTGGCGGACAGCTCCCCGGACTCACCGTGATAGAGCGGTGAAGGGTAGGACATGGCCTCACCTTACGGACTCGCGGACCGCGCCGGCGGCCGCGACGACATTGGCCAGGGCCGCCCTCACCTCGTCGTACGTGCGGGTCTTCAGGCCGCAGTCCGGGTTCACCCACAGTCGTGACGGGTGGATGGTGGCCAGGGCGGCGCGCAGGCGGGACTCGATCTCGTCGCGCTGCGGGATGCGCGGGGAGTGGATGTCGTACACCCCGGGGCCGATCCCCCGGTCGAAGCCCGGCACCGCGAACGCCGAACGGGCCGCCTCGATCGACGTGACGTCCGCGTCCAGGGCGTCGATGGCGGACAGGACCTCGGCGGCGTCGCTGTAGCACAGGTGGGTGTGGATCTGGGTGGCCGGCGCGGCGGCGGCGGTGGCCCGGCGGTAGGCGGCGACGGCCCAGGCCAGGTACTCCTGCTGCTCCTCCTTGCGCAGCGGCAGCAGCTCCCGCAGGGCCGGCTCGTCCACCTGGATGATGCGGATGCCCGCGGCCTGCAGGTCCCGGACCTCCTCGCGCACGGCGTCGGCGACCTGCAGGGTGACGTCGCGCAGCGGCAGGTCCGGGCGCACGAAGCTCCAGGCGACGATCGTCACCGGGCCGGTCAGCATGCCCTTGACCGGCCGGGCGGTGAGGGACTGCGCGTGGGTGGCCCAGCGCACGGTGATGGGCGCGGGGCGGCGCACGTCGCCGTGCAGGATCGGCGGGCGGGTGCAGCGGGAGCCGTACGACTGCACCCAGCCGTTCCCGGTGACCGCGAAGCCGTCGAGGTGCTCGGCGAAGTACTGCACCATGTCGTTGCGCTCCGGCTCGCCGTGCACGAGGACGTCGAGGCCCAGCGCCTCCTGCTCGGCGACGACGCGGGCGATCTCGGCCTCGATGCGCGACTCGTACTCGGCGAGCGGGAGCCGGCCGGCGGCCACGGCGGCGCGGGCCGCGCGCAGCTCACCGGTCTGCGGGAAGGAACCGATCGTGGTGACGGGCAGGTGCGGCAGGCCCAGGTCGCGCTGGGCCTGCTCGCGGGCGGCGTACGGGACGCGGGACTCCACGCCGAGCGTCCCGGCGGCCCGCGGGCGCCGCGGCAGCGGGCCCTCCTTCGGCCCGAGCGCGGCCAGGGACACGACCTCGGCGACCTTCTCCTCCGCGAACGCCAGGCCCTCGGGCAGGGCCGGCTCGCCGCGCAGCGTGTACGGCACGTGCAGCAGCGAGCAGCTCGTGCCGACCGCGGTGGCGCCGGCCGCGGCGAGCAGGGCCCGCGCCGCGTCGGGGTCGGTGCGCCACACGTCGCGGCCGGAGACGACCCCGCCGACGATCGTGCGGCCCTCGAAGAGCCGCAGGTTGCGCGGTACGGCATGGGTCAGGTCGACCGCGATCCCGTCCACCGGCGCGACGGCGAGGGCCGGCAGCGCGTCGCCGGCGTCGCCGAAGTAGGTGGCGACGAGCAGCCTCGGGCGGTCGGTCAGGGCGGCGAGGCGGCGGTAGGCGTGACGCAGCGCCGGCGAGCCGCCGTCCACGACCGCGATCGGCTCGTCCAGCTGCACCCAGGCCGCGTGCGGGGCCAGGGCGGACAGCAGCGCGCCGTACACGTCGAGCAGGTCGTCGAGGCGGTCCAGCGGGCTGAACCCGCCCGGGGCGCCCGGCGCGGCCCGGGCCAGGCGCAGCAGCGTCACCGGACCGAGCAGCACCGGCCGGGTCGCGTGGCCGAGCGCCCGGGCCTCGGCGAGCTCCGCCAGCGGCTTGCCGGGGGCGGCGGCGAACGCGGTGCGCGGCCCGATCTCGGGGACGATGTAGTGGTAGTTGGTGTCGAACCACTTCGTCATGCGCAGCGGGGGCAGGCCGTCCGCGCCGCGGGCCATCGCGAAGTACGGGTCGGCGGCGCCCCGGTAACGCTGCGGCACCGCGCCGACCGCCACGGCGGCGTCGAGCACGTGGTCGTACTGCGAAAAGGTGTTCGACGGCAGCGCACCCGGCGCGCGCAGGCCCAGCTCGTGCAGCCGCGCCCAGGTCTGCGCGCGCAGCCGGCGCGCGGTCTCCTCCAGCGCGGCCCGGCCGGTGCGCCCGGCCCAGTAGGACTCCAGGGCGTGCTTGAGCTCGCGGCCGGGGCCGATGCGGGGGTACCCCAGGACGGTTGCGGCAGGAAAGTCGGTGGTCACACCGCGGATCGTGGCCGCCGGCCCGCCGGTTTTCCCGATCGATAAGCGCGGCCGATGGCCGATACTGGTCGGCGTGGCGGCCCTGCGGGACATCGAGTGCTTCGCGCTGGTGGCGCGGCACCGCTCGTTCTCGCGCGCGGCCGAGGCCCTCGGGCTGTCCCAGCCGGCGGTGAGCCAGGCGGTCGCCCGCCTGGAGCGTGAGCTGGGGCTTCGCCTGTTCGAGCGCACGAGCCGCGAGGTGGTGCCGAGCCCGGCCGGGGCGGCGCTGCTGCCCCACGCCGACGCGGTCCTCGAGCAGGCGACGGCCTTCACGGCCGAGGCGGCGCGCCTGGCCGTGCCCGCCCCCGCCGCCATTCGCCTCGCTTATGCGCCGATCGTGGGCGGGCTCGCGGCCCGGGTCGCGCGCCGGCTCGCCCTGCGCAAGCCGGGGCTGGACGTGGAGCTGGTGCCGGCCGGCTGGCGCGCCGCGACCGACGCCCTCGGCCTCGGCCACGCCGCGGCGGCGATCATGAGCACGCCGTTCCCGCCCGGGTTCGCCAGCTCCGCGCGCTTCCACGTGCCGCTCAGCCACCTCGCGGTGGCCTCCGCCGACCCGCTGTCCACGGCGGGCCTGCTCACCCTCGAGCGGGCCGGGCGGCTGCTGCTCCCGCGCGGCATGGCGGTGCCGGACGGGGTGCGGCTGGCGCCGGAGGCCGTGGACGACCCGGCGGCCGCGCTGGATCTGGTGGCGGCGGGCCGGGGCGCGCTGCCGGTGCCGCAGCTGCTGGTCGACACCGTGCGGCGGCCGGACGTGCGCTTCGTGCCGCTGGCCGGCGCGGCGCCGCGGCTGACGTTCGCCCTGGTGTGGCCGTCGACCTCGACCGCCTCGGCGGCCCCGGGGGCGGACGTGATGGCGCTCGTCCAGGCGGCGCAGGAGGCACTTCGGTGGTGAGTGCCGCGAAATGCCGGGCGCCCGGAGCGCGGCGCGGCGGTGTGCTGCTTGTCGCGTTCGGGCCCTATCCCCAGGGTTACCGCGCCGTCGGGTAAGGTTGTGGTCCCATGCACACCGTCGACCGGCCGCCTCGCATCGTCCGGACCTATCACCCGCGCCGCGGGCGGCTCAGTGGTCGGCACTTCGACGCCCTGGAGCGCCTCGCCGCGCGGTATGCCTTCGCGCCCGGCGACCCGGTCGACGTCCTCGAGATCGGCTCCGGCATGGGCGAGGCCACGGCGCAGATGGCGGCCGCCGACCCGGGCCGGCGCTACCTGGCGGTCGAGGTGCACACGCCCGGGGTGGCGAACCTGCTGCACCTGATCGAGGACGGCGGGCTCACCAACCTGCGGGTGGCCTCGATCGACGCGATGGAGCTGGTGCGCGACGACATCCCCGCCGGGAGCCTCGACGCGGTGCACGTGTTCTTCCCCGACCCCTGGCCCAAGGCGCGCCACCACAAGCGGCGGCTCATCGTGCCCGAGCGGGTGGCGCTGCTGCGGGAGCGGCTGCGGCCCGGGGGTGTGCTGCACTGCGCCACCGACGACGAGGGCTACGCGCACGCGATGCGCGAGACCCTCGACGCCGACCCGGGGCTGGTCAACCGCCACGACGGCTTCGCGCCCCGCCCGGCGCACCGGCCGCTGACCAAGTTCGAGCTGCGCGCCGTGCGCGACGGGCGGCCCTCCTACGACCTGATGTACGAGCGGACATGAAGAATCTGGCAACACGGGTGCCGCGCGACGGGGACGCCGACGCGGTCTTCGAGGCATTCGCCGAGTGGGCCGGCGACCAGGGGCTCACCCTGTACCCCCACCAGGAAGAGTCGCTCATCGAGATCGTCTCCGGGGCGAACGTCATCCTGAACACCCCCACCGGGTCGGGCAAGAGCCTGGTGGCCGCGGGCGCGCACTTCGCGGCGCTGGCCACCGACCGGACGACGTTCTACACGGCGCCCATCAAGGCGCTGGTGTCGGAGAAGTTCTTCGCGCTGGTGGAGATGTTCGGCGCGGAGAACGTCGGCATGCTCACCGGCGACGCGAGCGTCAACGCCGATGCGCCGATTATCTGCTGTACCGCGGAAATCCTGGCCAACATCGCGCTGCGCGACGGCGACCGGGCCGACGTCGGCATCGTCGTCATGGACGAGTTCCACTTCTACGCCGACCCCGACCGGGGCTGGGCCTGGCAGGTGCCGCTGATCGAGCTGCCGCAGGCCCAGTTCGTGCTCATGTCGGCGACACTGGGCGACGTCACCCGCTTCGAGGAGGACCTGACCCGGCGCACCGGGCGGCCCACCGCGGTGGTGAAGAACGCCGAGCGGCCGGTACCGCTGATGTTCACCTACTCCATGGACCCGCTGCACGAGACGATCGAGGAACTGCTGAGCACCCGGCAGGCCCCGGTCTACATCGTGCACTTCACCCAGGCCGCCGCCCTGGAGCGGGCGCAGGCGCTGATGAGCGTCAACGTGTCGACCCGCGCCGAGAAGGACATGATCGCCGAGGCGATCGGCAACTTCCGGTTCACCGCCGGCTTCGGCAAGACCCTGTCCCGGCTCGTCCGGCACGGGATCGGGGTTCACCACGCCGGGATGCTCCCGAAGTACCGCCGGCTCGTGGAAACCCTGGCGCAGGCCGGCCTGCTGAAGGTCATCTGCGGCACGGACACGCTCGGCGTCGGCATCAACGTGCCGATCCGCACGGTGCTGTTCACGGCGCTGTCGAAGTACG
Source organism: Dactylosporangium sp. NPDC051485 (assembly GCF_040682015.1). Lineage (NCBI taxonomy): Bacteria > Bacillati > Actinomycetota > Actinomycetes > Micromonosporales > Micromonosporaceae > Dactylosporangium > Dactylosporangium sp. NPDC051485. The sequence continues at coordinate 12,758 of NZ_JBFAZW010000021.1, read as the reverse complement.
ACGGGCAGCGGACCCGGCTGCTGTACGCCCGCGAGTTCCACCAGATCGCGGGGCGGGCCGGGCGGGCCGGCTTCGACACCGTCGGCACGGTCGTCGTCCAGGCGCCGGAGCACGTCATCGACAACGAGCGGGCCCTCGCGAAGGCCGGCGACGACCCGAAGAAGCGCCGCAAGGTGGTCAAGAAGAAGCCGCCCGAGGGCTCGATCGGCTGGGGCCGGCCCACCTTCGACCGGCTCGTCGAGGCCGAGCCGGAGCCGCTCAAGTCGAGCTTCCAGGTGTCGCACGCGATGCTGCTCAACGTGGTCAGCCGCCCCGGCGACGCGTTCACCGCGATGCGCCACCTGCTGACCCAGAACCACGAGGACGCGCCCGCCCAGCGCAAGCTCATCCGCCGGGCCATCGCCATCTACCGCGCGCTGCTGGCCGGCGGCGTCGTCGAACAGCTCCCGGAACCCGACGAGGATGGCCGCCGGGTCCGGCTCACCGTCGACCTGCAGATGGACTTCGCGCTCAACCAGCCGCTGTCGCCGTTCGCCCTGGCCGCCATCGAGCTGCTCGACCGGGAGGCCCCCGGCTACGCCCTCGACGTGCTGTCGGTCATCGAGTCCACGCTGGACGACCCGCGCCAGGTGCTCTCCGCGCAGCAGTTCAAGGCCCGCGGCGAGGCGGTCGCGGCGATGAAGGCCGAGGGCATCGAGTACGACCAGCGCCTGGAGCTGCTCGAGGACGTCACCCACCCGAAGCCGCTGGTGGAGCTGCTCGACAACGCCTACCACATGTACAAGCAGGGCCACCCGTGGGTCGCCGACTACGAGCTGTCGCCGAAGTCCGTGGTGCGCGACATGTACGAGCGGGCGATGACGTTCGTTGAGTACGTCGGGTTCTACCAGCTGTCCCGCTCGGAGGGGCTGGTCCTGCGGTACCTCGCCGACGCCTACAAGGCCGTGCGCCAGACGGTGCCCGAGGACGCGCGCACCGAGGAGCTGACTGACCTCATCGAGTGGCTCGGCGAGCTGGTGCGGCAGGTCGACTCCAGCCTCATCGACGAGTGGGAGCGGCTGCGCAACCCCTCCGCCGTCGCGGAAACCGTGCGCGACGAGCCGCCGGCCGTCACCCGCAACGTGCGGGCCTTCCGGGTGCTGGTGCGCAACGCGCTGTTCCGGCGGGTGGAGCTGTCCGCGCTGCGCCGCTACGACGAGCTGGGCGAGCTCGACGGCGAGCACGGGTTCACCGCCGCCGCCTGGGAAGATGCGATCGAGGGGTACTTCGAGGAGTACGACTCGCTGGGCGTGGGCCCCGACGCCCGCGGCCCGGCGCTGCTCGTCATCGAGCAGAAGCCGGACCGCTGGCAGGTGCGGCAGATCTTCGACGACCCGGAGGGCGACCGCGACTGGGCGATCGTCGCCGAGGTCGACCTGGCCGAGTCCGACGCCCAGGGCGCCGCCGCGGTCCGCGTGCTGTCGGTAGGCCCGTCATGACGATGCGTCGAGCCCAGTCGATCATAAATCGATGGAGTTTGATGACGTGTGGTAAGGTGTGATCAAGGAACGCCCGCACCGCCGCAATCCGTGACGACCTGCAGGGCACGCGTGACCGCCTCCGCCATCCCGAGCCGGGCTGGCGTGAGGTACTTGCGAGGGTCCACCACCCGTGCGTCCTGCCCCAGCGCCGCGCGGACCGCCCCGGTGAAGGCGACGTTGAGCGCCGTGCCGATGTTGACCTTCACCAGCCCGCCGCGGACCGCCGCCCGCAGCTCGTCGTCGGGCACCCCGGACGAGCCGTGCAGCACCAGCGGCACGGCGACCGCGACCCGCAGCTCGGCGATCAGCCCGTGGTCGAGCCGCGCCGCCCGGGTGGTCATCGCGTGCGAGGAGCCGACCGCCACGGCGAGGGCGTCGACGCCGGTCGCCGCGACGAAGGTGGCCGCCTCGCCCGGGTCGGTGCGCACCCCGGGGGCGTGGGCGCCGTCCTTGCCGCCCACCTCGCCCAGCTCGCTCTCCACCCACAGCCCCCGCCCGTGCCCGCGGCGCGCGGCGGCGGCGGTCGCGGCCACGTTGGCGGCGTAGTCCAGGCGCGCCGCGTCGTACATCACCGAGCCGAAGCCGTGCTCGGCGGCCTGGTCGAACAGCTCGTCGCTCTCCACGTGGTCGAGGTGCAGCGCGACCGGCACGGCGGCCAGCGCGGCCACGGCCCGGGCGGCCGCGGCGATCGGGGCGAGCCGGCCGTGGTGGAAGCGCACCGCGTTCTCGCTGATCTGCAGGATCACCGGGGCGCCGGCCGCCTCGGCCCCGGCCGCGATCGCCTCGGCGTGCTCCACGGTGATCACGTTGAACGCGCCGACCCCGACGCCCCGGCGCCGCGCCCCGGCGACCAGCTCACCCGTCGGAACCAGCATCGATGGCCTCCTTCAACCGCGAATACCTGTCCATGTCGACCGACCCGGCGACCGGGGCGGCCACGGCGGCCGCCGACAGGGCGACCGCGTCGGCCAGCAGGGGCGGCCACGGGGTGTCGTCGCGCAGACCCCTCGCCAGGGCGGCCACGCAGGCGTCGCCGGCGCCGGTCGGGTTGCCGCGCAGCGCGGACGCAGGGGCGGCCCGCCAGGAGCCGTCCGCCGTCACCGCGTGCAGGCCGCGCGGGCCGCGGGAGACCACCACCGCCCTCGACCCCGGGGCCAGCAGGGAGCGGATCCCGGGCTCGGGCGTGCCCAAGGAGCCCATCAGCGCGGCCAGCTCCGCCTCGTTGGGCTTGGCCAGGGTCGGCCCGGCGCGCAGGCCCAGGCGCAGGGCCTCGCCGCTGGTGTCCAGCACCGACGGGATGCCGAGCGAGCGCGCGATCGTGATCAGCTCCGCGTACGCGTCCGGGGAAAGACCCGCCGGCAGCGAGCCCGACAGGGTCACCACCGCGGCGCCGTCGAGCAGCGTGCGGAACCGGGCGGCGAACGCCGACCACTCCGCCGCGCTCACCACCGGGCCCGGCTCCCATAGGCCGGTCGCGTCGGTGTGGTCGGCCACCGTCACCGTGCGGCGGGTCTCGCCCGCGATCGCGGCGAAGGACGACGGCAGCCCGGCCGCGTCGACCAGGGCCTGCACCCGGGCGCCGGTCGGGCCGCCGAGCAGCCCCGTGGCCAGCACCGGCTCGCCCAGGGCGTGCAGGACGCCGGCCACGTTGAGGCCCTTGCCGCCCGGGCGCTCGTGCACCGCCGAGACCCGATGCGTGGCGTACGGCCGCAGCCGCTCGACCTCGTAGGTAAGGTCGAGCGCCGGATTGAGGGTGACGGTCAGGATCACGCGGGCAGCACGACGGAGCGGGTCAGCAGGCGCGGGTGGTCCGGGTCGAGCCCGCGGTGGGCGGCCAGGGCCACGGCGAAGCGCTGCGCCAGGACCAGCTGGGCGAGGGGGTCCAGGCCGTCGCGGTGCACCCGGGCGCCGGCCGCGCGCACGGTGTCGTCGAGCGAGGCCGGCACGTCGCCGAAGGTCCAGACCAGGCTGCGCTCCCCGGCGACCGCGACCGGGCCGTGCCGGTAGTCCATCGCGGGGTACGACTCCGACCACGCCTGCGCGGCCTCGCGCACCTTCAGCGCGGCCTCGTGGGCCAGCCCGACGGTCCAGCCGGTGCCGAGGAAGACGAGGTGGTCGACCGAGGCCGGGTCGGCGGGCAGGTCAGCGGCCAGCGCGGCCACCCCGTCACCCACCAAGCCGTCACCCAGCAGGCCGAACGCGGCCCGCGCGGCGGCGAGCACCGTGGTCGGGAAGCGGGTCTGCACGACGCTGCGCTCGTCGGCGAAGTCGAGCAGCACGCGGGTGTCGGCGAGGCCGTCGACCGGCTCGCCGTCGACGGCGGTGAAGGCCACGCGGTGCGGGCCGGCCGGCAGGCGGCGCAGCGCGTCGAGGACCTCGGTCGAGGTGCCCGAGCGCGTGACCGCCACGACGCGGTCGTAGCGGCGGCGCGGGACGAACTCCGAGGCGCAGACGGCGTCCGTCTCGCCGAGGCCGGCCGACTCGCGCAGCTCGGCCAGGCTCTGGGCGACGAACCACGACGTGCCGCAGCCGAGCACGAGCATGCGCTCGCCCGGGGCGGCCAGCGCGGCGCGGACCTCGTCGGCCATGGTCAGGCCGCGGGCCCATACGTCGGGCTGGCTGGCGATCTCCAGATCAGTGGCAGCAACCATGCACTCGACGCTATGCGCGTTTTCGTTCGCCGGGCAAGACTGACTGCGCAAGTGGACATTTCTGATTGCGCGCTTTGGCGGCGAACGCGCAACGCCCTAGCATTGGTGCACATGCGCCGCTCCGACCGCATGACCGCCATCCTCGACCGGGTGTCCCGGCTCGGCACGATCGACGCGGGCGTGCTCGCCGAGGAGTTCGCCGTCTCGGCCGCCACCATCCGGCGCGACCTGCAGGTGCTGGAGGAGCAGCGGCTGCTCGCCCGCACGCACGGCGGCGCGGTGGCGGTGGACGTCGCCTATGAGCTTCCCGTGCGGTACCGCGGGGGCCAGAACCGCGAGGCGAAGGCCCTCGTGGCCAGGCGGGCCGCCACCCTGCTGCCGCACGGGCCGCTCACGCTGGGGCTGACCGGGGGCACGACGACCCTGATCCTCGCCCGGCTGCTGGCCGAGCGGGTCGATCTCACCGTGGTGACCAACGCCCTCAACATCGCGGCCGAGCTGGCCCTGCGCCCGCGGCTGAAGCTCATCATGACCGGGGGCGTGTCGAGGACGCAGTCGTACGAGCTGGTCGGCCCGATCGCCGATCAGGCGCTCGCCGGGCTCAACATGGAGATCGCGGTCGTGGGCGTGGACGGGATCAGCGCCCGGGGCGGGCTCACCACGCACGACGAGATCGAGGCGCACACCAACGCGGCGATGATCCGCCGGGCCGACCGGGTCATGGTGGTCGCCGACGGCTCGAAGGTGGGCCGCACCTGTCTGGCCGGGATCTGCGCGATCGGCGACGTGGCCGTGCTGGTCACCGACGCGAGCGCGGACCCGGGGCACGTCGAGGCGATCCGTCGGGCCGGCCCGGAGGTGGTCATCGCCTGAACGACGACGTCAGGCCGATCGCGGCCGCCGGTGACGCCGGGCTGTTGCGCCCCGCCGTCACCGAGAGCCACGACGGCCAGTGGGCCGTCACGCTTCAGCACTTCACCTTGCGCAGCGCGTCGAGGAAGGCGGCCGGCTGGCTGAACGCCGCGAAGTGGCTCGCGCCCTCGATGAGCACCAGCTCCTTCTCCGGGGCCCGCACCTCGCCGAAGAACTCCACGGCCGGGCCGGTCAGCGTCACGACGTCCGAGGCGCCCTGGAAGAGGAAGAACGGCACCTCGTACCGCAGGCCGAGCGCCCGGGCGTCGAACCGCATGAACTGCTCGAACATGGTGTCGCGGGTCTTGTTGAAACCCTTGAGCCAGGCGGCCACGTCGGCGAGGGAGTAGTCGGGCTTGGTCAGCAGCAGCGAGAACAGGCGCTTGAGCGCGTCGTTGCCGGTGGTCGGGTCGGTGCTCATCGACCACTGCATGCGGGTGCCCCAGGCCTTCACGTCCCACGTGCGCGGGTCCGGGTCGAGGGCCTCCAGCGCGGCGACGCCCTTGCGGTGGTTCGCGGCGCGCAGCCGCTCGAGGGTCTCCTGCCGGCCGATGCGCTCGTTCTCCACCATGTTCACGTAGAAGTCGGTGCCGACGTAGGCGCGGAACAGGTCGGGGCGGCGCTGGACCATCGGCAGCCCGACGATGGTGCCCATCGAGCCGGCGAACAGCGTGACCTTCTCCTGGCCGAGGTGGCCGCGCAGGAACTCGGCGACCTCGATGCCGTCCTCGACCATCCGATCGAAGGACATCTCCTCGGGGTGGAAGCCGTTCCTGCGCAGGGTCCGGCCGGCGCCGCGGCGGTCCCACTGCACGACCGTGAAGTACCGCTCCCACTCCCGCAGCGCCGGCGTGAAGACCGAGTACGGCGAGCCTGGGCCGCCGTGCACGACGAGCAGCACCGGGTTGGCCCGGTCCTCGCCGCGGATCTGCAGCCACTGCTCGACCCCGCCGGCCGTCACGTACCGGCCCTCGACGATCTTGTTCGGCGTGTCGATGCGGGCCTCGGCGGCCCGGCGGCGCTGGAGCGTGGCGCGGTAGGCCAGCGGGACGCCACCCGCGGCGAGGAGGGCGGCGGCGGTGATGGCGGTGGCGGCGACGGCGGACATGTCGGGAACCCCTCTCATTCGGCGATGTCGTTACTGTACAGAAGTCTGGGACATTTGTTCAAGACAGAATTTTTAGACGTATGCTCAACGCATGGGTAACCGGGAGAAGCTTCTCGAGGGCGCCGTGCAGTGCCTGCTCGAGAAGGGCTACGCGGCCACGACCGCGCGCGACATCGCCAGTGCGGCCGGCGTGGCCCTGGCCGCCATCAACTACCACTTCAGGACCACCGACGCGCTGCGCGACGAGGCGCTGCGGCTGGCCCTGGACCGATGGGGCGACGAACTGGAGCGGGCCCTCACCGACGGCCCGAACCTGAGCGACGAGCGGGAGCGGTTCGTGGCCGTCTGGGACCGGGTCATCGCGTCGGTGACCGCCAACCGCTCGCTGTGGACCACCCAGTTCGAGCTGGTGACGCACCTGGGCCACCAGGCGGCGCCCGAGTCGCCGTGGGCGGCCGCGCAGGTGGAGGCCGAGGCGGCCCTGGCCGGGCTGTTCCACGACATCGACGCGGCCGCGGAGCCCGACACCGCCCGGGTCGTCGGCGGGCTCTACCAGGCGCTGCTGGCCGGCGTGGTGGTGCAGCACCTGGTCGCGCCCGAGCGGGCGATGAGCGGCCGGGACCTGGCGCTGGCGCTGGCCACCATCTGCGGACGGGTCGGCCGGAAGGTGTAAACCCGGCCACCGGTGGTAGCGGTAAGGGTATGACGTCCAAGGATCGGCAGCTCGCCGGGAGCCGTCGCCCGTTCGGCGCCGGTGCGCTGACCACAGACCAGGGCATTCCGGTCGACGACACCGACAACTCGCTGCGCGCCGGCGCGCGGGGGCCGACCCTGCTCGAGGACTTCCAGCTGCGGGAGAAGCTGACGCGCTTCGACCACGAGCGGATCCCCGAGCGGGTGGTGCACGCCCGCGGGGCCGGTGCGCACGGGTACTTCCAGGTGTACGAGCCCCTGGACGAGTACACGACGGCGGACTTCCTCACCGACCCCGACGCCCGCACGCCGGTCTTCGCCCGCTTCTCCACCGTGCAGGGCTCGCGCGGCTCCAGCGACACGCCCCGCGACGTGCGCGGCTTCGCCGTGAAGTTCTACACCAGGCAGGGCAACTTCGACCTGGTCGGCAACAACATGCCGGTCTTCTTCATCCAGGACGGCGTGAAGTTCCCCGACCTGGTGCACGCGCTCAAGCCCGAGCCGCACCACGAGATGCCCCAGGCCGCCTCCGCCCACGACGCCTTCTGGGACTTCGTCACCCTGCAGCCGGAGACCATGCACCACGTCATCTGGCTCATGTCCGACCGGGCGCTGCCGCGCAGCTACCGGATGATGCAGGGCTTCGGCGTGCACACCTTCCGCCTGGTCAACGGCCACGGCAAGAGCACGTTCGTCAAGTTCCACTGGACCCCGGCGCTGGGCACCCACTCGCTGGTCTTCGACGAGGCCCAGCTGATCGCCGGCCGCGACCCCGACTTCAACCGGCGCGACCTGTGGGAGGCGATCGAGGCCGGCCAGTTCCCGTCGTGGGAGCTCGGGCTGCAGCTCATCCCCGAGGATCGGGCGTTCGAGCTCGCCGACATCGACGTGCTCGACCCGACCAAGCTCATCCCGGAGGAGCTCGTCCCGGTCACCCCCGTCGGCCGGCTGACCCTGGACCGCAACCCGGACAACTTCTTCGCCGAGACCGAGCAGGTCGCCTTCGGCGTCGGCAATGTCGTGCCCGGCATCGACTTCACCGACGACCCGCTGCTGCAGGCGCGGCTGTTCTCGTACCTGGACACCCAGCTCACCCGCCTCGGCGGCCCCAACTTCGCCCAGCTGCCGATCAACCGGCCGCTCGCGCCGGTGCGCAACGACCAGCAGGACGGGGCGCACCAGAGCGCGGTGCCGCTCGGCCGGGCCAACTACCACCCCAACTCCCTCGACACGACGCCCCCCAGCGGCCCCGCCTTCCACTCCTACCCCGAGCACGTCGAGGGACCCAAGGAGCGCAAGCGCAGCGAGACGTTCGCCGAGCACTACTGGCAGGCGACCCTGTTCTGGAACAGCGTGACGTCCTGGGAGCAGGAGCACATCATCGCCGCGTACCGCTACGAGCTGGGCAAGGTCGCGCTGCCGATCCGGGTGCGGGCCGTCGAGCACCTCAACCGGATCGACCACGACCTCGCGGTGTCGGTGGCCCGGGGCATCGGCGTCGAGGAGCCGGTGAAGTCGGTCGACAACCACGGGCGCACCTCGCCCGCCCTGTCGCAGGCGCCCCGGGAGGGCGCGGAGGCGTCGCCGCGCACCCGCCGGATCGCGGTGCTCGTCGCCGACGGCGCCGACGCCCGGGTCCTCGCGCTGCTGCGCGACGCCTGCACCGCCGCCGGCGCCTCGGCCGACCTGCTCGCGCCGTTCGACGGCTCGGTGACCGGCTCCGACGGGGTGCCGATCGAGGTGACCCGGGCGATCGCGACCACCTCCTCGGTGCTGTACGACGCCGTGGTGGTGCCCGGCGCGACGGCCGACCTGTCGGTGGACGGCGTCGCCGTGCACTTCGCCGCCGAGGCGTACAAGCACGGCAAGCCGGTGGCGGCGTTCGGGGCCGGGCTGGGCGTGCTGCAGCGCGCGCAGATCCCGCTGACGATGGCGTCGGCCGACCCGGCGCTCATCGTGGAGGAGGAGTTCACGCCGGAGTTCCCGCAGACGCTGCTGGCGGCCGTGGCGGCGCACCGCAACTTCGAGCGGGACGTGTCGGGCATCCCGGCGTGACCTACGCCCTGTCCCCGGCATCGGGGCACCTTCGCCGGGCTCAGGGCATGTTGAGCTGGACGTAGCCGCGCTTCACCGCGCACAGGGCCAGGTCCTGCGGGAACGGGGACTTCGCGGCCACCCGCTCGGCCGGGGCGCCGTCCTGGTCGCCCTCGCGGATCAGCCAGGCCAGGGCGGCCAGCTGCTCGTGCTGGGCGGCGACGAACCGGGGGCCGACCACCTTGCCGTGGCCCGGCACCACCTGGGCCTGCGGGCCGAGCTGCGCGAGGAGGGTGGCGACGGTGTCGGGCCACTCGAGCGGGTACGCGTCGTCGAACTGCGGCGGGCCGCCCTGCTCGACCAGGTCGCCCGCGATGGCCAGGTCGGCGTCGGGGACCAGGGCGACGAGGTCACCGGCCGAGTGGCCGCGGCCGTAGTGGCGCAGCTGCACCAGACGGTCGCCGAGGTCGAGGTCGTCGGCCGCGCGGACCAGGCGGCCGGGCGGCACCGGAGTGGTGCAGGCGAGGCCGTCGGCCAGCTCCGGGTACTCCAGCACGGCCCGGTCGCGCAGGGCCGGGCCGATCAGGGCGGCGGCCTCCTCGTGGCCGTAGATGGGCGCGCCGGCGGCGGCGAAGACCATGTTGCCCATGGTGTGGTCGAAATGGTGATGGGTGTTGACGACGAGCAGGGGGAGGGGGGTGACCCGGCGTACCGCGGCCAGGAGGTCCTGAGCCTGCTCGGCCGTGGACAGCGTGTCGACGACCAGCGCCGCCTCGCCGCCGACGACCAGGGTCGCGTTGACGTCGAGGACCGGGTGGCGCAGGACGTGGACGCCCGCGGCGATCTCGCGAAGAACGGTCATGACTCCTCCAGCGCCTTCGCCAGGAACCTTGCGCGCTCGACGATCACCCGCTCCACGCGCCCCTCGGCGACGGTCTGACGGCCGTCGCGGACCAGGATCTCGAAGACCAGGCGGCGGCCGTCGGCCTTGGCCAGCCGGGCCTCCGCGACGACCCGCCCGCCGATCGGGGTGGCCGCCTTGTGCTCCAGCTCGATCCGCGTGCCGACGGTGGTGTAGCCGGGTGGCAGCCGGCTCGCGGTCGCGCCGACGGTGGCCGCCTCGGCCAGCGCCAGCACGCGCGGGGTGGCGAGCACGGGCACGTCGCCCGAGCCGAGTGCCTGGGCGGTGTCGGCGTCGGTGACCGTCAGTTCGACGCGGGTGAGGGCCCCGACCCAGGGGGCGGCATCGACCGTGGGGCGCTCGCTCGGCTGCATACCCTCCAGCCTAATGACCCTTGACCCAGAGACCGCCATAATTCGACGGCCGCGACCGGAACCGGGGATCTACCCTGGCGGACATGTATGACGCCGCCGAGTGGATCGCCGAGGGCTCCGTCGTCGCGCTGACCGGCGCCGGCATCTCCACCGACTCCGGGATCCCCGACTTCCGCGGGCCCAACGGCGTGTGGACCCGCGACCCCGAGGCGATGAAGCTGTCCTCGATCGAGCACTACGTCGCCGACCCGGACGTGCGGCGCCGCTCGTGGCAGGAGCGGCTGCACCACCCGGCGTGGCAGGCCCGGCCCAACGCCGCGCACCTCGCCCTGGCGGCGCTGGCCGGCGACGGGCGGCTCACCGCGGTCGTCACCCAGAACATCGACGGGCTGCACCAGCGGGCCGGCCTGGACCCGGCGCGGGTGATCGAGCTGCACGGCACGCTGCACGAGACCGAGTGCCTCGGCTGCGGGGCGCGCGGGCCGATGCGGGAGACCCTCGACCGGGTCGAGGCGGGCGAGGCGGACCCGGCCTGCCTCGGCTGCGGCGGCATCCTCAAGTCGGCCACGATCTCCTTCGGGCAGCAGATGAACATGGCGACGCTGACCGCGGCGGCCGAGGCGGCGATGCGGTGCCGCACGTTCGTGGCCGTGGGCACCTCGCTGACCGTGCACCCGGCCGCGGGGCTGGTGGGGGTGGCGGCCCAGCACGGCGCCCGGATCGTCATCGTCAACGCCGGCGAGACCCCGTACGACCCGATCGCCGACGAGGTCATCCGCGACCCGATCGGCGAGGTGCTGCCGCGACTGGCCGCGCACTAGCGTCCGCTGCGCGGGCCGTGCGTAGCGCCCTGGACGGGCCCGCCGCTGTCCCGCCTCAGCCATGCGCACGCAGGCCGTGCGCGGCGCCCTGGGCGGGCTGGCCGGCGAGGAATCCGGGCCCGCCGTTGCCCCGGAGCAGGTGCTAAGGTCTGTATCGAAGTCCGGTTGTAATGCCGGGCTTGGTCGACAGTTCGGGGTGTGCGTCTCGTCGTTCCGGTGTGGTCCTGGCCACTGGTGTGGTTGCGGGTCTCATCCGGGGTTGTCGAGGGCTCGTTCCGAAGGTTCGCCGAGCGCCCTGCCGCTGGCTGTGCTGGCTGGTGGTGGGCTGCGGCCGCCGCGACCGTCCACCAGTGTGGTGGGGGTCGGGGTGGTGGGTTCCGGTTGACTCGGTCAGGGCTCCTTGCAGCCCTACGTTGATGGTCTCGACCCCGTACCGGTCGAGGGTCGTCCGCGCCGCGTCCCAGTCCACCCGGGCCATACCCGGATGGGCCGGGTCGGCGAGCACGGTGTGCGCGCCGACCAGCGCGGCGACAAGGTCGCGGTCCCCGGCCAGCCCACAGCCGGGACAGCAGTGGCGGCGATCGGCCAGGCCCTTCGGGACTCGCTGGCTGCAGAGGCAGTGTTGGGTCCAGGCGGTGTGCCGGGTCCCGGCCCGCCGCAGCCCCGGCCTGTGGCCGTTGTGGGCGGTGACGGCGGTGGTTTCGCGGCGTAGGGCGGTCAGGAGCATGCCTGGGGTGAAGGCGTGGATGCCGCGTCCCCACCGCCGGGCCCAGACACGGATGTCGGTGTCCTCGACCACCAGGCTCGCGCCGTGGACCGCGACCAGGGCCGCGGCGGTGATGCGGGCGCGGGTGTGCCCGGCTTTGGTGCGGGCAGCGCCGTCGGCGGCGGCCCGGGCGCGGAGCTGCCGGTAGGTGCCGGTCAGGGTGTCGTGCCGGTAGGCGCGGACCGGTATCCCGGCCGTGTTGGCGACCCGTGGCCCGGCGGGCATGGTGACCTGCACCGGTGGGAGCCCGGCCGCGCGGCGGCGGTCGGCGCGGCGCTGCTGGCGTGGTGAGAGCCGGTACTGGCCGGGGTTCGCGGCGCGGCGGGACCGATCCAAGGCCCGCTGGCGGCGCCGCTGCCGCAACCGCTCCTCCACCAGGGCGGTGTCGTGGTCGCCGGTGCGGGCGACACGGCTGGCCGCCAACCCGCCGTCCGGGCCGACCGGGACCGAGACCACGGTCAGGTTGGACACGTTGACGTCCACCCCGCCCCGCCGCTCCAGCAGCGCGGCAGCCTGACGGCGCTCGGTGACGGCGGGTGAGGTGTAACCGGGGCCAAGGACCATCAGGTTCGCCTCGTACCGCCACCCACCCGGCGCGTCCGGGTCGCGGTGCCGGACCAGATCGATCTTGTGCCATCGGCCGGGGTCGGCGAGGTAGTGCTCCAGGACCGGCCGGCGTCCGGGGCCTTGCGGCAGCCGCACCGGTATGACCAGGTCACCCCCGCCAAGGCCGGTCAGGATCATCGCGAACGGGCCGTCGTGATCCCACCACGACCGCACCGGGCTTCCGGCGGCGGTGGCGGTCACGGCCGGCATCCGACGCGGCTGCCACAACCGGCCACCTTGCTCGAACGCGGCGCAATGCCCGGCCAGGCTCCCCACGAGCCGGAACGTCTCCCACTTCCGGGCACGGGTATGCGAACGAGCCCGACCCGGGATCATCGAGAATTCCCACCAACCGCCAGGCCGGGGCCGGCC